>NZ_DATMXX010000121.1:0-17971 GCF_035561255.1 Sporomusa sp.
AACTGTAAAGTCCACGTGTCCTGGTGTGTCAATGATGTTAATACGATGCCCGTCCCATTGGGCTGTAGTGGCCGCAGAGGTAATGGTTATACCTCTTTCTTGTTCTTGCACCATCCAGTCCATAGTCGCAGCGCCATCATGCACTTCACCAATTTTGTGTACTCTGCCGGTATAAAACAGTATGCGTTCAGTCGTAGTGGTCTTGCCGGCGTCTATATGCGCCATGATGCCGATGTTCCGCGTCTTTTCAAGTGGAAACTTTCGGGCCACTATTTTCACTCCTTAGTATCGCGGTTTCGCCGCGTGCTGTTTCGAATCAAAGACGGGTTGCTTACGCAACCCCCATATGTCCGATTCCCGCACCGTGAACTCCGTACTTCGAATTTTACCAGCGGTAATGAGCAAAAGCCTTATTGGCTTCAGCCATTTTGTGGGTATCTTCACGTTTCTTAACAGACGCGCCGGTATTGTTGGCAGCATCCATTAATTCTGAAGCAAGGCGTTCGTGCATGGTTTTTTCACCGCGAGCGCGTGAATAGTTAACCAACCAGCGAATACCAAGCGACATTTTACGGTCAGGCCGCACTTCTACAGGCACTTGATAGTTAGCTCCACCCACACGGCGAGCACGAACTTCAAGAACCGGCATAACGTTCTTCAACGCTGTTTCAAAAACATCCATCGGATCTTTGCCGGTTTTGGCACGAATTGCCTCGAATGCATCATATACAATGTTTTCGGCAATACCTTTCTTGCCGTCATACATTAATTTGTTGATAAATCTTGTTACAAGCTTGGAGCTATATACCGGATCCGGTAATACATCCCGCTTGGGAACAGCACCTTTTCTTGGCATCAGTATCCCTCCTTTTTCCAAAACTCTACAGCATTTCTAGCAGTTACTTCTTAGCAACGGCTTTTTTGGCGCCGTATTTCGAACGGCCCTGGCTACGTTTCGCAACACCGGCAGTGTCAAGAGCACCGCGAATAATGTGATAACGTACACCTGGCAAATCTTTAACCCTGCCACCACGGATAAGTACAACCGAATGTTCCTGCAAGTTGTGACCAATACCCGGAATGTAGGCGGTTACTTCGATGCCGTTTGTTAAGCGTACACGGGCTACTTTGCGAAGTGCAGAGTTAGGTTTCTTTGGAGTAGTTGTATATACTCTCGTGCATACGCCACGTTTTTGCGGACAATCTTTAAGTGCAGGAGCAGTGGATTTTTGTATCAGCGACTCCCGGCTTTTGCGCACTAATTGATTAATTGTTGGCATTTATTAAGCGCACCTCCTTCCCCAATCTCGTTATTTATTATTAAAAACTTCACCTGCTGCTTACAGGAGGCAAAATTATTAACGACTTGTCCTTGCCGGTCGCTATTTTAAAACAGCTACAGCCGCAGCCCCTACTTCAATGCCGCAGGCCTTACCAAGTTCACTCATAGTCGCCGTTTCATCAACCAGCACACCTTTTTGACTACACAGGTGCGCCAGCGGCGCTACCACCCGGCGATCGGCATCAGCAGCAAGATACACATTGGCAGCCAGACCTTTTTCCACAGCCCGCGCTGTTTGTTTAGCGCCAATGGCTTTATTGGCGGTCTTTAAACCAGCAAGTTTCTCACCATTCACTGCTTCCAACTCCTTTGGGTAAATAGGCACTGTTCACAAGGCACTCTAATATATTAACATTTCGAATTTCAAATGTCAATAAACTATTAGTGTTTCCGCGCATTTTTAAATACACTAAACCGGGTGTATCATCCCCAGTATTTACCACCGTTTATTTATGCCCATAACTGCTGGATTTATACCCTTTTTGCCTTTACTAGCTTATCACATTTTGTGGTTGATTGTAATACTGGTTGTAATAAAAAAGCCACCCCACCCTGAAGGATGAAGCGGCTGAATCTAATTATATTGCATCAATGTGTAAACTGAAAACCCCTATGCCATTACTAGATGAAGTACGTTTACCGCTAGGCGTAATTTTATAGGCTTCAATCTTGTACTTATATTTACCAGTTTCAATAAAATTACTATACGGATATCCAAACTGGCTTTGGCCTTCTTCGGTTGGATTGCCATATCTTTGTTTTACTGGCTGTCCCCATGCAGAGTAAATAGATTCAATTTGACTGTCACTCAATCCGCCCGTTAAATAATATTCAAATATGATACTGGTAATCATACCTGTATTGGCATTAGTTGTAACTGTGAAAAGAGGACTACTACTGTATCTCGACGAGAAATCTCCTTCAGATATAATATAGCGGGTAGTTCCATTTTTAGTGATTGCGTTTTCAGCGGTATAGTATTTCCCGAAATTAACTTTGCCCTTTAACATAAAGTCATCAAGTACAACGCCTAATTCTCGAGCCCCAAACTCTGGCGTAGGACGAAGCATGGCCGCATCTCCAGTTTTCGGTGTTAACAATAAGACTAGCATAAAAATAGCACTAACAAAACACAATATTATATTCTTTTTCATCTAAAGTCCTCCCGGTGTTTTTATCCGACTTTGTATCGGCAGTTTTACTACTATCCCCTTTGTCTGGTAATATCTACATAAGTTCTATATAGTTAGGATAATTCCTCTATCTAAAAAAAGCTCCCATTTCTCCGTGAGACAAAAAAACCGCCCACCGGGACGAACCCGGTTAGCGGCCAACATCAAAACAGAAAAAACAACCTATACGTCTTAATCACATACTTAAATTCACCACCGGCCAATGTACCGGTGGTTTTTATATGCATCTCAGCCGAAAAGAATAAAACAGGCTATACGCCTGAGCGTATCATGCTTAGCAAATACTAGCAATAAAATACTAAGACCGGGAGTGATTTTACCCATCCCAGTCTTAGTATGTCTAACTAATTTTATCCTTATTCCCCAAGTATTTCCTCTGGTTTTGGCAGTGCTGACGGAATCTTTAGCCGTACGTTGCGGTAACGGCTCATGCCGGTACCTGCCGGAATAAGTTTGCCGATAATAACATTTTCTTTAAGCCCCAGGAGTGGATCAACTTTGCCTTTGATAGCTGCTTCGGTAAGCACACGTGTGGTTTCCTGGAAAGATGCGGCAGACAAGAAGGAGTCTGTGGCCAAGGACGCCTTAGTGATACCCAGGAGAATAGGCCTGGCTATAGCCGGCTCGCCACCAGCTTCAATCGCTTTTGCATTTTCCTCTTCAAAGGTATTGAGGTCGATGTACTCGCCCGGAAGAACATCGGTATCACCGGCTTCTTCCACTTTGACTTTGTGCATCATCTGGCGAACCATAACTTCAATATGCTTATCGTTAATTTCAACACCCTGAGATTTATATACTTTTTGAACCTCGTATACCAGATAACGTTGGGTGGCTTTTAGACCGCTAACCCGCAGAATATCATGGGGGTTTACCGCGCCTTCAGTTAACCGGTCGCCTGCTTCGACGGTTTGCCCGTCGCTAACAATAAGCCTGGCACCATAAGGAACCTGGTAAACGCGTTCTTCACCCAGTGAGGCATCCGACGGGAAGATAGTAACCCGACGCATACCTTTAATCTCTTTTACTTCCACCCTGCCATCAACCTCGGTAATAATAGCCTGGCGTTTAGGTTTACGGGCTTCAAACAATTCCTCTACCCGTGGTAAACCCTGGGTAATATCGTCGCCGGCTACACCGCCGGTATGGAACGTTCTCATCGTAAGCTGAGTGCCAGGTTCACCGATGGACTGAGCAGCGATAATCCCGACAGCCTCACCGACATCCACCATATGGCTTGTGCCCAGGTTACGGCCATAGCAATTAATGCACACCCCATACCGTGAACGGCAGGTAAGCACTGAACGAATAGACACTTTTTCACGGACTTTAACAACTTCGTCAGCCAGATCCTCAGTAATCAATTCACTAATCTTGACGATAGTCTCTCCAGTGGCCGGATTAATAATATCCTCGGCTGACATTCTGCCGACAATCCGGTCTTTGAGCGACTCAATAACCCCAGAACCTTCTTTGATAGCCTCAACTTCAATGCCTCTGACGTTATTGTTGCGAACTTTTACTTCTTTTACAGAGCTGGCCAATACAGCCTCAATGTGTTCCTCGGTAAACGGCGTATCAGCAGGAACTAAAATTACCCCGTCACTGGTTATAATCGCTTCGGTCGTGTTTTTACCTAACATCTCCCGTACCATAGCCTCTTTAAGAGCGGCACGCACCTTGGCTTCAGGCGCACCAAGAGCAATGGTTTCAGCAGCGGCTGCGCGACCGACATCTTCTTCGGTTTCATCGGTTTGGCCTTGAATCATAATCTCAGGCACACCGCGTTCACCGATAAGGCGCAGGTTATCATCATTAAGCACTGTTCCTAGTGGTAAAAGTATGTCTGCCGTCTTAGGATCAAGTACCTCTTGCGCCAAAACACGGGTTAGGAGTGTATCTCTGAGCATGTCAATGGCACCGGCGCTGGACTGAGCCAGCCGCGCCCGTTCACGCACCAGGTTAAGACCGACAATATCACAATCTTCTTCACGAACAATGACATCCTGAGCTACGTCAACCAAGCGACGGGTGAGGTAACCGGAGTCGGCTGTCCGGAGTGCGGTATCAGCCAGGCCTTTACGCGCACCATGGGTAGAGATAAAGTACTCTAATACTGTTAACCCTTCACGGAAGTTAGCTTTAATAGGCAAGTCAATGATTCGTCCGGACGGATCGGCCATGAGACCGCGCATACCGGCTAACTGACGGATCTGCTGGATGTTACCGCGGGCACCTGAGTTTGCCATCATATAGACAGGGTTAAACCGGTCCAGTGTGGCCATCATAGCTGCAGTAACATCATCAGTGGCTTTGGTCCACAGGTCAATTGTCTTTTTGTAGCGTTCATCATCGGTAATCAGACCACGGCGATACTGTTTATCAATGGTATTAACTCTGTCTTCGGCTGCTGCCAGAATTTCTTTCTTCTCACCCGGTATTTTGATATCCGAAATCGCAATTGTGATCCCGGCGCGACAGGCGAACGAGAAGCCCAGACGCTTAACAGCATCTAACACTACTGCTGTTTTGGCATTACCAAAAATACGGTATGAATCAGCAACAAGCCTGCCTAGTTGCTTTTTATCCATCAGTTTGCCGAGGTGCCATTCTTCGCCTTTTTTCTCATAATGCCTGAGCTCGTGTGGCAATACCTCATTGAAAATCAGGCGGCCTATAGTGGTATGGACCAAACCATAACCCTCTATACGCATTCTGAGTTTCTCATGCAAACCTAATGTCTTATGATGATAAGCCAGTAGCGCTTCGTTCATGTTGGAGAAGGCTCTCAAGTGGCCATCTACAGGGTCTTTTTCAATGGTTAGATAGTAGGCGCCTAATACCATATCCTGGGTAGGAGTTGCTACCGGCCTGCCATCTTTTGTGGACAGAATGTTATGTGCTGACAGCATGAGCATCCTGGCCTCTGCCTGAGCCTCTGCGGACAAGGGCACATGTACCGCCATTTGGTCGCCGTCAAAGTCGGCATTGTATGCTGTACATACTAGTGGATGGATTTTAATGGCCCGGCCTTCGGAGAGTACAGGCTCAAATGCCTGAATACCTAATCGATGCAATGTTGGGGCACGATTTAAGAGTACCGGATGTTCTTTGATAACCTCTTCCAGAACGTCCCAAACCTCGGGGCGCACTCTTTCGACCATCCTCTTGGCACTTTTGATATTATGAGCATGGCCTGCATTGACCAGCTTTTTCATAACAAAAGGCTTAAATAGTTCCAACGCCATCTCTTTAGGTAAGCCGCATTGGTGCAGTTTAAGTTCCGGACCAACTACGATAACTGAACGGCCAGAATAATCTACCCGTTTTCCCAAGAGATTCTGACGGAAGCGGCCCTGCTTACCTTTGAGCATATCGCTCAATGATTTTAGGGGGCGGTTACCTGGACCGGTGACCGGGCGGCCGCGTCGGCCATTGTCGATCAGAGCATCAACGGCTTCTTGCAGCATGCGCTTCTCATTGCGAACAATGATATCCGGTGCCCCTAAGTCTAAGAGACGTTTCAAACGGTTATTACGGTTAATTACCCGGCGGTATAAGTCATTTAAGTCTGAGGTGGCAAAACGACCACCGTCAAGCTGTACCATTGGCCGTAATTCCGGCGGAATAACCGGGGTTACATCCATGATCATCCAGGCCGGATTATTTCCCGACTTACGGAAAGCCTCGGAAACTTCCAGGCGACGAATGGCCCGGATTTTTCGTTGACCACTTACTTCTTTTAGTTCTTGCCGGAGTTCCCGGCTCATTTTTTCCAAATCAAGCTCTTCGAGGAGCTTTTTAATAGCTTCGGCACCCATGCCTACTTTAAAGGCGCTACCATATTTATCTCTATGCTCACGATACTCATTTTCATTCAGTAGCTGTTTTTTCATGAGCGGGGTGTCACCGGGATCAAGCACGATATAGGAAGCAAAGTATAATACTTTTTCCAGCGAACGTGGGGAAATATCAAGGATAAGTCCCATCCGGCTTGGTATACCCTTAAAATACCAGATATGGGAAACAGGTGCTGCCAGTTCTATATGGCCCATTCGATCACGCCGGACCTTAGACCGGGTTACCTCTACACCGCAGCGGTCGCAGATAATGCCTTTATAGCGAATCCGCTTATACTTACCGCAATGACACTCCCAGTCCCTAGTCGGTCCAAAGATCTTTTCGCAAAACAGACCTTCCCGCTCCGGCTTCAACGTACGGTAGTTAATTGTTTCAGGCTTTCTTACTTCGCCATGCGACCACTTGCGGATCTGCTCCGGTGACGCCAGACCAATACGCATCGAATCAAAGTTATTTACATCCAACAAGGGGATATCGCTCCCTTCTAACTAGTCCAGATCCTCGTCTTCTATCATGTCTTCCATATACTCACGGGGATTAGACTTTTTAGCATTTTCTTTGAGCTTCTTCGCATTGCTCTTTTGAGGCTGGAAATCAAATTCATCTTCATCTGCCCGCTGAGCAATATCTGGTTCCATTTCACCAATTTCAGCGATAATGTCAAGTTCTTCTTCTAGCGGTTCGATATCGTCATTGGCTTCGAGTTCGTCAACTATATCACTCTCAAGGTCCGCCTTTTTGCGTTCAATGGGAGCCTTCGGCATATCGTCGCCAATATTGAGTTCTAACTCCTTAGCAGTTTCGTTGATGTCTTCGTCAGAATCGCGAATCATAATTTCCTGCGCATCTTCTGTCAGTATCTTAACATCAAGACCAATACTCTGGAGTTCTTTAATCAGCACCTTGAAGGACTCTGGTACACCAGGTTCAGGCACGTTTTCACCTTTGACAATAGCCTCATAGGTTTTCACACGGCCGACAACATCATCAGATTTAACTGTTAACAGCTCCTGCAGAGTGTAAGCAGCACCGTAGGCCTCCAGGGCCCAAACCTCCATCTCGCCGAAGCGCTGGCCGCCAAACTGGGCTTTACCACCAAGCGGCTGCTGGGTAACAAGCGAGTACGGTCCTGTAGAGCGGGCATGAATCTTATCATCAACCAAGTGAGCCAATTTGAGCATATACACATACCCAACAGTTACGCGATTGTCAAAAGGTTCACCAGTCCTGCCGTCATAAAGGTCGGTTTTTCCATCTTCCGACAAACCTGCAGCTGTAAGTGTCCGGATAACCTCAGTTTCTGTGGCACCATCAAATACCGGTGTTGCCAGATGAATACCTGCGCGATCAGGCTGGGGCATACCATGTTTTTCGATGTCATAGTTGATAGCTTTCAGGCGCTCGACTAAAGTCGGGTCGCCC
This sequence comes from Sporomusa sp., assembly GCF_035561255.1. Lineage (GTDB taxonomy): Bacteria > Bacillota > Negativicutes > Sporomusales > Sporomusaceae > Sporomusa. The sequence continues at coordinate 7,819 of NZ_DATMXX010000121.1, forward strand.
ATTTTAACCTGCATACCAATAGCAGCGGCAGCACGGCCTAAGTGGGTTTCAAGTACCTGACCGATATTCATACGCGATGGTACGCCTAACGGATTTAATACGATTTGCACCGGTGTGCCGTCAGGCAGGAAGGGCATATCCTCTTTGGGCATAATCCGGGAAACTACCCCTTTATTACCATGGCGTCCGGCCATTTTGTCGCCTTCAGATATTTTCCGTTTTTGTGCGATATAGCAGCGTACTAACTGGTTAACACCTGGTGGTAGTTCATCGCCGTTTTCACGGGTAAAAACTTTTACGTCAACAATCTTACCGGCTTCACCATGTGGTACGCGGAGTGAGGTATCACGAACCTCCCGGGCTTTTTCGCCAAATATGGCCCTAAGGAGACGTTCTTCAGCCGTCAATTCAGTCTCGCCTTTCGGCGTTACTTTACCGACTAAAATATCACCTGGGCGCACTTCTGCGCCAACACGGATAATTCCCCGGTCATCCAGGTCCCGCAATACATCTTCTGCGACATTGGGAATATCACGGGTAATTTCTTCAGGCCCCAGTTTAGTGTCTCGTGCATCGCATTCATACTCTTCAATATGTATGGAAGTAAAGACATCTTCTTTGACCAGGTCCTGGCTCAAGAGGATGGCATCCTCGTAATTGTAGCCTTCCCATGGCATAAAAGCTACTAAAACGTTATAGCCCAGTGCTAGCTCACCTTTATCGGTTGACGGTCCATCAGCAAGCACCTGGCCTTTTACGATTTGTTCACCTTTGTACACGATCGGCTTTTGGTTAATGCAGGTACCTTGGTTAGAACGCAGGTACTTAAGCAATTTATAGGTATCAAGGCCACCCTTTTCAGTGCGAATATGAATCTCTGTGGCTGTGACTTTTTCAATAACGCCTGCATTCTTAGCTAAGATAACTACACCGGAGTCCCGGGCAGCCTTGTACTCCATACCAGTACCAATGAGTGGCGCCTGCGTTTTAAGGAGCGGCACGGCCTGACGTTGCATGTTAGCACCCATCAAGGCCCGGTTGGCATCATCGTTTTCCAGGAAGGGAATCATAGCTGTAGCTATAGAGACTACCTGCTTTGGTGAAACATCCATATAGTCGACTTTTTCGGCCGGGACTACGAGGATCTCGTGTTTATAACGGCAGGTAACACGCGGCTCTTTAAATCGGCCCTGATCATCAAGGGGCTCATTGGCCTGGGCGATAATCATTTCATCTTCTTCGTCGGCCGTCAGGTACATAACATCTTCGGTTACCCGGTGTTCCTGCTTACTGACTTTACGGTATGGTGTCTCAATAAAACCAAATTCATTGATTCGCCCAAAAGTAGACAGTGACCCGATAAGTCCGATGTTCGGACCCTCTGGTGTCTCAATCGGACACATCCGGCCATAGTGAGAATGGTGAACGTCCCGGACTTCAAAGCCGGCACGTTCCCGGCTAAGTCCGCCAGGTCCCAGGGCGCTAAGACGTCGTTTATGAGTAAGTTCAGCCAACGGATTGGTCTGATCCATAAATTGTGATAACTGGCTGGAGCCAAAAAATTCTTTGATTGCGGCGACGACAGGCCTGATATTAATAAGAGCCTGTGGCGTAATTACATCGATATCCTGAATAGTCATACGTTCTTTAACAACACGTTCCATCCGGGCCAAACCGATACGAAACTGATTTTGCAGCAGTTCGCCGACAGAACGCAGGCGGCGGTTGCCTAAATGGTCAATATCATCAGTAGTGCCATGACCGTCCATTAAGTTGAGCAGATAGCTGATTGCAGCAATGATATCCTCTCTGGTAATGGTACGATGCGTAAATGGCAGCACCGAATTGAGCACTAGTTTTACCGGAGTACCGTCTTTTTGCTTAATCCAGGCCTCATGTTTGCCTGCACCCGCAAAAACCTTGGCAGCAGCAATGCGGTCAAGTACATCTTCTTCCAGAACGGTATTTTCTTCAACGACGATCTCACCGGTTTCTTTATCAACCAGCGGTTGACCGAGCGTTTTTCCCAGAAGGCGACGGCGCCAGCCTAATTTTTTACCAAGTTTATAGCGGCCAACCGTAGCCAGGTCGTAACGCTTAGAGTCAAAAAACAGTGATTCCAAAAGCTGGGCAGCATTTTCGACTGTCGGCGGCTCGCCTGGACGCAGCCGTTTATAGATTTCAACAAGGGCTTCTTCCCTCGAGTCAGTGTTGTCCCGTTCCAGTGTCGCCCGGATGCGTACATCATCATTAAACAGTTCGGAAATTACACCGTTAGAGACAAAGCCTAATGAACGGATAAGAACAGTGACCGGTAGTTTTCGGGTACGGTCTACCCGGACTGACACAACATCATTGGGATCAGTCTCAAGTTCCAGCCATGCACCACGATTAGGGATAACGGTAGCATTATACAGCTTCTTACCAGTCGTATCAATCGACTCGCCGTAATATACGCCTGGTGAGCGTACCAGCTGGCTGACAATAACCCGTTCGGCCCCATTAATAATAAAGGTGCCATTGTCAGTCATGAGCGGGAAATCGCCCATAAATACTTCCTGCTCTTTTATCTCCTGCGTTTCTTTGTTGTACAACCGGACGCTGACGCGAAGCGGAGCGGCAAAGGTAACATCCCTCTCTTTGCACTCTTCAACATCATATTTCGGTTCGCCCAGTGTAAAGTTTTCAAAGGACAGAATCAGGTTGCCAGTAAAGTCCTGGATTGGAGAGATATCACGGAATATCTCCTGTAAGCCTTCCTTAAGAAACCAGTTGTAAGAATTCTTCTGAATTTCTATAAGGTTGGGCATGTCCAGCACTTCTTCGATTTTGGCATAACTATACCTGAACCTTTTGCCCACCGGAACAGGATTAAACATTAACCCACCCCTTAGCCATTTTACACTGACACATATTGCATTATCGCTGTTCTACATAAGATAGCGATATATTGCAAATACTAAGCCAGTCAAATGAATGATAAAAATACAAAACAAGCAAGGCTCTATACAATAATCAAGGTCCTTGCTTTTTTTTCGATGAATACCGATTCATCCTCCATTATATTACTATTTCCTGCCAATCCGGAATTTATACCCAGAATTTAACGGATTTTCACCCCAGAAAAGCTAGTCAGGATATAGCAATATAAACATGTACGGCGATATATAATGGTATCATATATTATCTAATACGTCAAGAAAATTTAGGTATAATATGAAATTATTTCAAATTAAAAGGAGCACCCTCGGAAAAGGTGCTCCTTTCTATTAAGTTAATTACTTAACTTCTACAGTTGCGCCAGCTTCAACAAGCTTAGCTTTGAGAGCTTCGGCATCAGCTTTGGAAACTTTTTCTTTGATGGCTTTAGGAGCAGCATCAACTAAATCTTTGGCTTCTTTGAGGCCAAGACCGGTAACTTCGCGTACAACTTTGATAACGTTAATTTTGCCAGCGCCAGCGTTGGTCAAAACTACGTCAAACTCGGTTTGTTCTTCAGCAACAGGAGCAGCAGCGGCAGCAGGAGCAGCAGCAGCGGCAGGAGCAGCAGCGGAAACACCGAATTTTTCTTCAAGGGCTTTTACCAGTTCGGAAAGTTCGAGCACAGTCATTTGCTCAATGGCTTCCATAATTTGTTCTTTAGTCATGTTAAAATACCTCCACAAATTTCATTTAAAATTATTTTCTAAGATAACTAGATTACGCTGATTCTTTTTGTTGACGAACAGCGTCAAGCGCATACACCAGATTGCGCATAGTGCCGGAAAGCACATTGACGAAACCGGCGATAGGAGCCTGCATACCTGCCAAAACCTGAGCAATAAGCACTTCGCGCGCGGGCAGGTTGGACAGAGACTTAACGCCATTAGCATCAATAACTTTACCTTCTACGAGACCAGCTTTTACTTCCAGAGTTTGCAGTTTGTTTTCTTTAACAAAATCAGAAATAACTTTAGCCGGTGCTACAGGATCAGTCGAAGACATGGCGATGGCGGTTGGTCCTTCGAGATAAGGATCAAGTCCTTCAATCCCTGCTTCTTTGGCAGCGATGCGAGTCAGAGTATTTTTAAATACCCGGTATTCAACACCTGCTTCACGCAGCTTGCGGCGCAGTTTGGTATCCTGAGCCACAGTTAAGCCACGGTAGTTGGTCAGAACGGCGCCTTTGGTAGCGACGAGTTTTTCTTTCAGGTCAGCAACCGACTGTTGTTTTTCTTTAGTTATAGCCATTTACATTACACCCCCTTTAGAAAGTATCAAAAGCAAAAGCGGCCTCCAGTGTAAACACACCGGAGGCCGCGTTATAACCATTTTGAGTTACACGCTGCAAATCCCCGGCCTCGGCAGGAAAGCTTCTAAAAAGCTTTTACTTTAACAACCTACTGTCTACAGCCTCATAAATATTAAATTGTTTTAATATTACTCTTTTTTGCCGGGTGCTTTGAGCGGGTTGACTTTAACACCAGGACCCATTGTTGAGCTTAAGGAAATGTTCCGCATATACTGACCTTTGGCAGCAGATGGCTTAACCTTAATCAAAGTGTCAATCAGGGTGTGGAAGTTTCTGAGCAACTTCTCGTTGTCGAAAGATATCTTGCCGATAGGAGCATGGATATTACCGGCTTTATCAGTACGGTATTCAATCTTACCGGCTTTAATTTCATTAATAGCACGTGTTACATCAAGCGTAACAGTACCTACTTTAGGGTTAGGCATTAAGCCTTTAGGACCGAGAATTTTACCAAGACGGCCCACCATACCCATCATATCCGGGGTAGCAACAGCAACATCAAAATCAGCCCAGCCACCTTGGATTTTTTCCACGATGTCTTCAGCGCCGACAATGTCTGCACCAGCCGCTTCAGCTTCTTTTGCTTTTTCACCTTTTGCAAATACCAGCACACGTTTAGTCTTGCCAGTGCCATGTGGAAGCACAACAGCGCCACGCACCTGCTGATCGGCGTGTTTTGGATCAACGCCCAGTTTAACTGCCACTTCTACAGTTTGATCAAACTTAGCACTTGCAGTCTTCTTAATGAGTTCTACCGCTTCCTCAGGGTCATACAGCTTATCCAGATCGATAAGCTTAGCGGCTTCAATGTACCTTTTGCCATGTTTCGGCATATTAATTAGCCTCCTTCGTGGTAATAACGGAAGTATTTAGTCCTCCCACTTACATCGTCCCTATTAGTCGACGATGTCGATGCCCATGCTGCGGGCAGTACCCTCAATCATCCGCATAGCAGCTTCAACGCTGGCGGCATTAAGATCTTGCATTTTGGACTCGGCGATTTCCCGAACTTTATCCCGGTTAACTTTCGCAACCTTCTTTTTGTTAGGTTCGCCAGAAGCAGTTTCAATACCGGCAGCTTTTTTCAGAAGAATAGCAGCAGGTGGGGTCTTGGTAATAAAGGTAAATGATCTATCTTCAAATACCGTAATTTCCACCGGAATGATAAGACCGGCTTGTTTGGCCGTTCTCTCGTTAAACTCCTTAACAAAAGCCATGATATTGACGCCAGCCTGACCAAGTGCCGGACCTACGGGAGGAGCCGGAGTGGCTTTGCCAGCGGGAACTTGCAGTTTTACAAGCTTTACAACCTTTTTAGCCATTATATTACACCTCCTTAATCAACTTTCGTAACCTGAGCAAAATCAAGCTCTACAGGTGTTTCCCGACCAAACATGTTGACAAGCACTTTAAGCTTGCCGCGGTCAGGATTAATATCCATTACAGTGGCTGTCCAATTTTCGAAAGCACCTGAAGTGATACGCACCAGCTGGTTGAGCTCAATATTAATTTTCGGCTTAGCCTCTTCCATACCCATTGACTTGAGGATGTGTTTGACTTCACTTTCGCTCAGCGGAATAGGCTTGGTTCCAGACCCGACAAAACCGGTAACACCCGGGGTATTGCGCACAACATACCAGGAGCGGTCTGTTACAATCATTTCGACCAGAACATACCCGGGGAAAACTTTTTTCTTGGCAATTTTTTTCTTGCCATCTTTTATTTCCACTTCATCTTCCATCGGTACCAGCACCCGGAAAACTTCACTTTCCATTGCCATAGAATGGACTTTTTTCTCCAGATTAGCTTTTACCTTGTTTTCATAACCGGAATATGTATGGATGACATACCAGTGTTTTTCGAGTTTTTCGGATTCCATAGCCTCAAGGGACGATAGTACGCCCCCCACCCCCCTAGTCTACTTCATGATAACCTTTAACAGTTGAGTGAAAGAAGCATCAATCACCCATATCAGGGCCGCAATAACAATAACCGTCACAAATACAATTCCCGTATAGGAAATAAGTTCTGATTTATTCGGCCATGTTACCTTTTTTAGTTCAGCTTTTACTTCCCGCAAAAATTTTTTCCAGCGCGATGTATTCGTCTGGATAGCTGTTTCCTGGGCGGCCATTCTCTCACATCCTGTACGTACATTTCGACAAAGACAACAGTACTTAAACCCGCAAACAAGGGGTTTGAGATACTGCAACTCTCTACCAATCGAGCCAAACCACAAATTACTGTGGCAAGCTTACAATGTTATGGTTACTTTGTTTCTTTGTGTGGAGTTTGTTTCTTGCAGAACTTGCAGTATTTGTTGAACTCCAATCTATCCGGGTCGTTCTTCTTGTTTTTATTGGTCTGATAATTGCGTTGTTTGCATTCTGTGCAGGCCAATGTTACCGCGTTGCGCATCCTGTACACCTCTCTTACCAGTAAATATAGCACCGTGGGTCTATTATTTAATAGTTTTTTTCTTAAATGTCACTAATACAATTTATCATAATTATATTGGCATGTCAATAGCCCACAGGCTCGGGTATGTCAATAAATAAAGCAGGGTTATTTCCCTGCCTATTTATTATATCATATAAAACTTTTAATATACAGTTCTTTTTGTAAAATAAGGGATTTTAGCTGTTATTTAACAATCGCGGTAACAACACCGGCGCCAACAGTACGGCCGCCTTCGCGAATCGCGAAACGCAGTCCTTCTTCGATAGCAATCGGGGTGATAAGCGCAATGTTCATTTGAATGTTGTCGCCAGGCATTACCATTTCTACGCCGTCCGGCAGGGTAACAACTCCGGTTACGTCAGTTGTCCGGAAGTAGAACTGCGGACGGTAGCCGTTAAAGAACGGGGTGTGGCGGCCGCCTTCTTCTTTGGACAATACATATACTTCGGATTTGAATTCTGTATGTGGCTTAATGGAACCAGGCTTAGCAAGTACTTGGCCGCGCTCGATTTCTTTACGGTCTACACCGCGAAGCAGGGCGCCGATGTTATCGCCGGCTACTGCAGAATCAAGCAGTTTGCGGAACATTTCTACGCCGGTTACTACTGTCGATTTAGGCTTTTCAGTCATACCAACGATTTCAATGGTCTCACTTACTTTTACTACACCGCGTTCTACACGTCCGGTGGCTACAGTACCACGGCCAGTAATGGTGAACACGTCTTCTACCGGCATTAGAAATGGTTTATCTGTTGCGCGTTCCGGTGTCGGGATGTATTGATCAACTTTGTCCATGAGGTCATGGATCTTACCGCACCATTCGCACTCGCGTTTAGCGCAACCGCAGTTAAGAACCTTAACCGCAGAACCACTGACCACAGGGATGTCGTCGCCGGGGAATTCATAGCTGGAGAGAAGTTCGCGAACTTCCATTTCTACCAGTTCCATCAGTTCAGCGTCATCAACCAGGTCAGCCTTGTTCAGGAATACAACCATGGCAGGCACGCCTACTTGGCGGGACAGCAGGATGTGTTCGCGGGTTTGCGGCATCGGGCCGTCTGCAGCTGATACAACCAGGATAGCGCCGTCCATTTGCGCTGCGCCGGTGATCATGTTTTTAACATAGTCAGCATGGCCTGGGCAGTCAACGTGGGCATAGTGGCGGGCAGGGGTTTCGTATTCAACGTGGGCAGTGTTGATGGTGATACCGCGTTCTCTTTCTTCCGGCGCTTTATCAATTTGATCATAGGCCATGAACTCGGCTCCGCCGTGTTTGGACAGGGTCATGGTGATTGCGGCAGTCAGCGAGGTTTTGCCATGGTCAACATGACCAATGGTACCAATATTTACGTGGGGTTTGTTTCTTTCAAACTTTTTCTTAGCCATTTGAGTGTTACCTCCTATATTTATTAGTAATATTTTTCAGACTAGCAGTTGATGATTCGTTGTAAGTTAAGCACCCTTATTTTTGGCAGCAATAACTTCGGCAATAGCTTTAGGAACTTCTTCGTAATGATCGAATTCCATTGAGTAGTTGCCACGGCCTTGCGTTTTTGACCGAAGGTCTGTTGAGTAACCGAACATTTCTGAAAGGGGCACAAACGCTTTTATCGATTGAGCACCAGAACGGCCTTCCATACCCTCGATGCGACCACGACGGGAGTTTAAATCGCCGATAACATCGCCCATATAGTCTTCGGGGACAATAACTTCAACTTTCATATATGGCTCCAGGATAACCGGTGTTGCTTTAATACAACCGGCTTTGAAGCCCATTGAACCAGCAATTTTGAAAGCCATTTCCGAGGAGTCAACATCATGGTATGAGCCGTCAACGACTGTGACCTTAATGTCAACCATTGGATAACCAGCAGATACGCCGGTTGCCATCGCTTCCTTGATACCAGCTTCAATCGGATTAATGAACTCTTTAGGAATAGCACCACCGACAACCTTATTTTCAAAGATAAAGCCTTGACCTGGTTCAAGTGGCTCAATTTGCAGCCAGCAATGGCCGTATTGGCCACGACCACCGGATTGGCGGACAAACTTACCCTCAGATTTAACGCCTTTACGGATGGTTTCGCGGTAAGCAACCTGAGGTTTACCTACATTGCACTCAACCTTGAACTCTCGGAGCATCCGGTCAACGATAATCTCAAGATGCAACTCGCCCATGCCGGAGATGATGGTTTGACCAGTTTCCTGGTCGGTATACATCTTGAAGGTAGGATCTTCTTCAGCAAGACGATTTAATGCGACACCCATTTTTTCCTGGTCAGCTTTGGTCTTAGGTTCAACGGCAATTGAGATAACCGGATCAGGGAAGACCATGGACTCAAGAATAATGATATTTTTATCGTCGCACAGCGTATCACCGGTAGTAGTATCTTTCAGGCCCACAGCAGCGGCAATGTCGCCAGTGTAAACGATTTCGATCTCTTCACGGTGGTTAGCATGCATCTGAAGAATCCGGCCAATACGCTCCCGTTTTCCTTTTGTGGAGTTGTACACATAAGAACCGGAAGCAAGTTTACCGGAATATACCCGGAAGAAAGCCAGTTTTCCGACATAAGGGTCAGCCATGATCTTGAAGGCCAGTGAGGAGAACGGCAGGCTATCGTCAGCAGCGCGCTCATCTTCAGCACCAGTATCAGGGTTAATACCTTTAATTGCCGGAATATCAGTTGGGGCAGGCATATAGGCAACAACAGCATCTAAAAGCGGTTGTACGCCTTTGTTTTTGTAAGACGATCCGCACAGTACCGGCGTCATTTTACAGGCAACGGTAGCTCTGCGAATAGCTGATTTAATCTCTTCAATGGTAAGTTCTTCACCCTCAAGGTATTTCATCATCAGCTCATCATCGCTTTCAGCGACGGCGTCCAATAAGTTCTGGCGATACAGTTCAGCGTTTTCCATCATGTCTTCAGGAATCTCGCTAGCCTCGCTCACTTTACCTAAATCGTCAGTGTAGATAACAGCCTTCATTTCAATCAGGTCTACAAAACCTTTGAAGGTGTCTTCAAAGCCGATAGGCAATTGGACAGGCACCGCAAACGCGCCAAGACGGCTTTTCATCATATCGACTACCCGGTAGAAATCAGCACCGGTGATGTCCATTTTGTTAACATATGCCATACGGGGAACGCCGTATTTATCAGCTTGACGCCATACAGTCTCAGACTGAGGTTCTACGCCACCTTTAGCACAAAATACCGCAACCGAGCCATCAAGCACTCTGAGTGAACGTTCTACTTCAACTGTAAAGTCCACGTGTCCTGGTGTGTCAATGATGTTAATACGATGCCCGTCCCATTGGGCTGTAGTGGCCGCAGAGGTAATGGTTATACCTCTTTCTTGTTCTTGCACCATCCAGTCCATAGTCGCAGCGCCATCATG
>NZ_DATMXX010000122.1:0-24406 GCF_035561255.1 Sporomusa sp.
ATCATGAGTAGTACTACAATCCAAGCTAGCATTCAATACTTCGCTTGATCTGATGGGAATCCCTAGCGTTCACAATCAGAATAATTTTTCAGGAGGTTTTAGTATGAAGAGATACCAGCGGTATTTCCTGGCAATTATCCCTGTCGCCATGCTAATGACATTAGCCCAGCCGGTGTTTGCCACGGCGGTGGAGTTATCGGTAGAAGACAGTATCGCCCTGGCTTTACAGAATAACTATGATATCAAATATGCAAAATCGGCCAGGGAAAAATCTTATTGGGCCATGAAAGAAGCCAGAAAAAACAAAGGACTGTCCATCGATTTTACCCATACCGACCAGCGATATAACACGCCGCCGGCGGAGACCGGAACATCTACATATGAATATACGACAAATTTTGATAACCAGATCGCTCTTTCATTACCGCTGTATTCCGGCGGGAAGCTGGAGAATCAAATCAAACAGGCGAAGCTTGATCTGAAGGTGGCAGAACTGGATGTGGAGGCAGCCAAACAACAGCTGAAGCTGACCGTGGTGGCCAATTACCTTACCGTGCTGGAATACCGTAATGAAGTCAAGGTGAATCAGGAGACGGTCAAGAACTATGAAGAACACTTGAAGCTGGTTAAGGATAAATTCGACTTGGGCCTGGTAGCTAAGACCGATGTGTTGTCAAGCCAGGTGGATCTGGCAAGCTCTCAGGATAATCTGGTAAAAGCCAAAAATAATTATACCAATGCAGTAGCTGCACTGAACAATGCGATTGGTTTACCCCATGCTACCGAGGTTACGCTAAAAGATGAGTTTGCTTACGAAAAATATCCCAGGACGCTGGAGGAATGCCTGCAGTATGCTGTGGATCACCGCCCCGAACTGGTTCAATATGAGGCCAAAATCGCCAGTGCCAATTATGATGTGGATATCGCCAAAAGCGGCCGGCGGCCGACTGTTAATCTGACTGCCGAGCAGGACTGGTATGACAGCCATTTAATTGGCTCCAAAAATAGCAATTGGCTATTGAAATTAACCACATCGATCAATGTATTTGATACCGGTTTAACCAATGCTAACGTTAAGCAAGCCCAGCATAATGTGGATATGGTGCTGGATAAGGCCGGGCAGCAGCGTGATACTATCCTTTTGAATGTACGTGAGTATTATTTGAGCATGCATGAAGCCGAGAAGAGGATTGATTCCAATAAGGTATCTGTTGACTATGCGGAAGAAAGTTTAATGATCCAAAAAGCCCGTTATGAGGTCGGGATTGGAACTAACCTTGATTTGCGTGATGCGGTATTATCGCTGGACTCCGCGAAAAAGGATTATATCCAGGCCTTGTATGATTATAATACGAACAAAGTTAAACTGGAACAGGCCATGGGCTTACCAGTGCAGTAGGAGGAATGACAATTGAGTATCAAGGGTTCAAAAAAACTGTACATTGGCTTACTTGCTGTAGTTGTTTTGCTTGGCATTGTTGTTGTACGCAGCGGGATATTGTCCAAAACACAGCTGAATACAGCCCCGCAGGCGGTAGTGGTAAAGGCTATGCAGGTAGTAACGCGTGATACACCTGTCAGCCGTGAATTTGTGGGACAGGTAAAAGCAAAGAGTGAAGTAAAAATCATGTCAAAAGTAGCCGGGAATGTTGTTGCTAAGATGGTGAATGGCGGCGATACGGTCTATAAGGGCCAGCCTTTGTTCCAAATCGATAATAAGCAGTACCGGACAGCTATTAATTCGGCCAGGGCAGCGTTGCTAAAATCGCAGGCAACACTTAATAATACCCAGAAAGACGTAGCGCGCTATCAGAAGTTGGCCGCTTTAAAAGGGATTGCCCAACAAACGGTAGATGCGTATGTATCCCAGGCTGAAGAAGAAGCAGCCACGGTCGAGGTAAGCCGGGCAACCTTGCAACAGGCCATTGAGGATGAGCAGGATACATTAATTGTTTCGCCGGTTGATGGCCGCATTGATGTGAATGATGTAAGTCTCGGTTATTATGTGGCCGCCGGTTCGACAACGATGGCTACCGTTTCCTCAATAAATCCGGTTTGGGTACAGTTCAGCATGAGCGAAACGGAATACCTGGAATTTATCAGAAACGGCAATGGTTCACTGCCTGCCAATTTCAAGGAGCATTTGAAACTGGTACTAGGTGACGGAACCGAATATCCGCTGATCGGTCGTGTGGAGCAAATCGACCGGGGAATCAGCAATACAACAGGCACGATTACGATCAAAGCCAGCTTTGATAACCCGCAAAACTACTTGCTGCCAGGGATGTTTGCCCGGGTAGTTGCGCAAGAAACGGTGCGGCAGGGGGCTTTGCTGATTCCGCAAAAAGCGGTTAAGGAAGTGCTGGATAATACCTTTGTTATCGTCGTAACCGAGGATAACAAGGCTGAAAGCAGGCAAGTAAAGCTTGGCGACAGGATTGGCAATATGTGGTTGGTGGAAGAAGGCCTTAGCGGCACTGACCGGGTTATTGTAGACGGTATCGACAAGGTAAAACAAGGAAATGCTTTACAAGTAACAATGATACAGCCGGATGCACAGACTCCGGCCCGGCAATAGGGGGCGTTGTTATTATGGCTAATTTCTTTATTAACCGCCCTATTTTCGCCATCGTTTTGTCGATTATTATTACCTTATTGGGCACAACTGCCGCCTTTACTCTGCCGGTAGCGCAGTACCCGCAAATTTCGCCGCCAACAATCTCAGTAAGCACTTCCTACCAGGGGGCTAATGCCGATGTTGTTGATCAAACAGTTGCCCAGGTCATTGAAGAACAGATCAATGGTGTCGAGGATATGGTTTATATGTCCTCCACCAGTACCGATTCCGGTTCTTATTCCCTGAGCATTCAGTTTGAGACAGAGAAAGACTCGGATACGGCAGCGGTACAAGCACAGAACCGGGTAGCGCAAGCCAATGCCTCTTTACCCAGTACGGTGCAGACAGCCGGGGTTACAACCCGCAAATCCTCACAGGATATGTCGCTTATTTTTACGCTCTGGTCGCCTAATGACAATTATGATGCCAATTTCTTAAAAAACTATGGCAGTATTTATCTGATTGATGATATCAAACGGGTCAAGGGTGTCGGTGAAGTATCCGCATTTGGCTCCGATTACAGTATGCGGATATGGCTGCAGCCGGAAAAAATGGCGCAATTGGGGATTTCAGTCGGTGAAGTGACTGCCGCGATTGAAACGCAAAATGTTCAGGCAGCAGCCGGTGCTTTTGGTAAAATGCCGACAGCGTCTGAGCAGCAATTCCAGTATACGGCCAAGGTTAAAGGCCGTCTTACTGATCAGAAAGAGTTTGAGAATATTATCGTTCGTTCGCAATCAGACGCTTCGTTCGTCCGGATTAAGGATATTGCCCGGGTGGAATTGGGCAGCAAAGAATATAATTTTAACAGCTTGGTGAACAGTAAGGTGGCAGCTGGGTTTGCTGTTAAGTTAACCAGTGATGCCAACGCTTTAGAGACCATCAGTAAGGTAAAAACTGTGCTGGCACAGGCCTCGAAGAATTTCCCCGGTGACATGGAATATAAAATTGTTGTTGATAATACCGAGTTTGTACGCGAATCCATGCAGGAGGTAGTTAAAACCTTTGCCGAAGCGCTGCTGTTAGTTTTAATTGTAGTGTTTGTTTTCCTGCAAAGCTGGCGGGCCACACTGATTCCCTTGCTGGCAATTCCGGTATCCTTGCTGGGTACCTTTGCTGCCTTTAGTGCACTAGGCTTTACCATCAACACGCTTACGTTATTTGCGATGGTGCTGGCTATCGGGCTTGTTGTTGATGATGCGATTGTTGTTATTGAGGCTGTCGAGTATCATATGCGCTATTCCGGGCTTTCCCCGCTGGACGCCACCAAGCGGGCCATGAGCGAGGTTTCCGGCCCGGTTGTTGCGATTGCGTTCGTATTGGCGTCAGTATTTATTCCGGTGGCCTTTTTCGGCGGCACTACGGGGATATTATACAAACAATTTGCGTTAACCATTGTGGTGTCGATGGCTTTGTCGGCCATTGTTGCTTTATCACTGACGCCGGCACTGTGCGTGCTGCTGCTTAAACCCCATGATCCTCAGGCGCATAGTGGTTCATTGGCCAGATTTTTTAGTGCATTCAATAATTGGTTTGAACGAGGCATTGCGCAGTATGGGGACGGGCTCGGCAAACTTATTCCGAAAGCCCGGCTGTGCCTGGTTCTGCTGGCAGTCTTACTCATCCTGACCGGCGGGTTATATAAAGTGGTACCGTCTTCCTTTGTGCCTGATGAAGATCAGGGCTTCTATATAACGGCTATCACGTTGCCGGAAGCGTCCAGTTTGAACCGGACTATTGAGGTGATGCGGCAATTTACCGAAAAGGTAAGTGCTCAGCCTGGCGTTCTTAATATCATGTCGTTATCTGGTATGGATATATTGGGGGGCGGCACAAAGACGAATGCCGGTGCTATGTTTATTTCCCTGGATTCCTGGGGCGAGCGGCAAAAGCCTGAATTACAGGTAAAAGCCGAAATAAGTCAGACCTTGCTGAGTGGAGCCCACTTTCCGGAAGGCTCGGTCGTTTCCTTTGCCCCCTCCGGTCTGCCAGGGCTGGGAATGGTCGGTGGCTTTACCTTGATGCTGGAAGACCGGAGCGGCGGTTCCTTAGCGGATCTTGACAGCATGGCCCAAAAATTCGTGGCGGCTGCCAAAGAGCGTCCGGAGATTGGCTCAATTACATCTACATTTAAAGCCAATACACCAAGCTATGAATTTGAGGTAGACCGGGAAAAGGCTGAACAACTGGGGGTGGCTGTTGATGATGTATTTACGGCATTGCAGGTATTCCTTGGCGGCACCCAGGTAAATGACTTTAATAAATTTGGTCGTGCCTACAAGGTTACGGTGCAGGCCGAACCGTCATTTCGCAGTGATGCGAATGCAACACGATATCTTTATGTAAAAAGTTCTAATGATACGATGGTGCCGCTAAATACCCTTCTTAAACCAAAAAAGATTAATGCGCCAACTGTCATTACCCGGTTTAATGGTGTGAAGGCAGTTCAAATCAGCGGCACACAGGCTTCCGGGTACAGCTCCGGCCAAGCCATGACTGCCCTGGAAGAGGTAGCAGGGCAAACCTTAGCCAATGGTTATACCTATGAATGGTCTGGGCAAAGCCGGGAGGAGAAGCTCTCTGGTTCCCGGGCACCGATTGTGTTTGGTATGGCTATCGTTTTCGTCTTTTTATGTTTGGCAGCTCTTTATGAGAGCTGGAGCGTACCCTTTGCCGTATTGCTTTCCGTGCCAACCGGCGTTTTTGGTGCCTTCTTGTTTCAGTATGTGTGCAATCTAGAAAACAGCGTATACATGCAGATTGGTTTAGTTATGCTGATTGGTTTGGCTGCGAAAAATGCGATATTGATTGTTGAGTTTGCTAAAGTCAGGGTTGACAAAGGTATGAACCCGGTTGCGGCGGCCATTGAAGCGGCAAAAACCCGTCTGCGGCCGATTCTTATGACTTCACTGGCCTTTATTATTGGCTGCTTCCCGTTAGCCGTGGCAACAGGGGCTGGTGCCGGTGCCAGGAATTCTATGGGAACAGCCGTCGTGGGTGGTATGTTTACAGCGACAGCGCTGGGAATATTCTTAATCCCTGTTCTGTTTGTTGTAGTAGAAACGATCACAGAAAGGTTTAGGAATAAGCGTTCTGGTTCTTCACAGTTAAAGGAGTAATCCACCTCCGTTTTACATTCGTGCAAAAAAAGGGATGACTACATCGCGTGCGGAATATAGTCATTAGATTATTTATGATAGAATGAAGGTGTTTTCATTATGCCGGTAGCTCCTACACCGCCAACAAAACCTTCGCTGCCTGTAGTTCCAACCGTTACGCTGTCGAATTCCAATACCGCCGCTGATCAGCATACCCCTGCTCCTGCTAACCAAACCCAACCCCCGGGGAAATCGGTAAGCCCGGTGGTGACAGGTACTGCCAAGGAGCTTGAAGGACTGGGCAAGGCTTTTCAGGGGAATTCGACACCGCATAAAGCCGAGGCAAAGGCAGAGCCGGCAGCAAAGGAAACCCCAACCAAAAATATGATGATAGCTCCTGGCAGGTCCGTTGATTCTCAGGCAGGGACTTCTACGCAGACCGTCCCCGTTCAACCGCCAGTGCCAGATAGCAAGCCGTCAGGCTTCAGCTATGTTCCCTTTGTAGTTATCGTGGGTCTCGTCGCTGTAATCTTACTCGGACTGCGGTTATTTAAACGTAAAAAAGAGCAACAGCGGACCATTGTTGACTATTCGCAGAGATCAACTGCCGTAATTGGCCAGGATGGCTTGGATATAGTGGTATCGCCTCAGACGCCGGCGCCTAAAGTCAAACAAAACTTTGAATTGCGGATTTGAGAACAGAAAAAACGTAACAGGGGAGGACTACTGGCATGGGGACGATCGTCGCCCTTGGCGATTCGATTACATATGGCTTTCCTTATACGCCGGAGTTGTCCTGGGTCAGGCTGACCGGCGCTGAGCTCGGCATTACGATGCTTAATAAAGGTGTCAACGGGGACAGTACGGCCGGGATGCTGGCGCGGTTTAACCGGGATGTTATCGCATACGCGCCATCGCATGTTATTATCATGGGAGGCACGAATGATGCCTGTGCCCGGGTGGCGGCCGAGACGGTGGAGACACAGGTCCGGAAAATGGTAGAATTAGCGCTGCAGTATCAGATAACACCCATTATTGGGCTGCCGGTTCCCTGCAATTATGCCCAAGACGAAGCGTATCTTGATCTGTATCGCCAGGATATGCGGGACTATGCGATTGCCGGCAAGCTAACCGTGATTGATTTTTATGCTGCATTCAAAGCCGCTAAGGATAGTCTAACGCTGTATGCCGATGTTCTTCACCCCAATGAAGCAGGCTACCGGGTGATGGCGGCGGTTGCTTCGCCGGTTATAAAAAACATACTGTAACAGAAAAACCGTCAGCATGGGCTGCGGTTTTTCTGTTTTTTTCGTCGCCCAGGTCTCAATAGCGGTTTGCTGTCAAGGGTGAATGGTGTCCGCTGGCTCAGAGGTTTTCTTTGGTGGCAGCTTGTATAAGAAATTTCGAGATGATATAATTGATAATCATAATCAATTAATCGTTTCGCCTATTGTTGTTTGGACCGCCTGTACCATTTTGGGGCAGGGTTATTGAGTTAACTTTGATATGAGGGAGATTGCCATGAATGGATGGGACGCGGCAGGGAAAACAGCCCATACAGGCGAAGAACACTGGCTGTTACACAACAACAGATCCTATGTGATGTATTCATCTCCGGACCGGGTTGTATCCAGGGATAACGGAAGATTTGGCAAAGCAAGTGTCAATCATTTATTTAACGGGCCCTTTGCCAGAATCAGAGATACGGAGCTGACCTTCTGTGATGGTATATCCGGCGGCGCCCGCTTTGAGATGCCTCATATTGTGCTGTATTTTTGCCTGGCCGGGCAGTTTATTCTGGAGGAAAACGAGCTTGTCGTAGATGCCGCCAATTTTTTGGCGTTCCGCTCCGCTGATCTGCGGAATGTAAGGTTTCAGCCCGGTCTGTATAACCGGATTATTACGGTGGAAATCTATCCCGAACAAATGAAGGGTTTGGGCAGCAACGGCTTACAGGAAATGCTGCCTAATCTTCCGGCAAGCGGCAGCTTTTTTTCCACCCATAAACTGTCCCCGGTATTGAAAAGTATTTTGCAGCAACTGATCCACTGCCCTTATCCTGCCCCGGTACGGGAACTGTACATGGAAGGGAAGCTGCTGGAATTGCTGGCCGTATATTTCAATGAAACGGTTTATCAGCAGGAAATCATTCCGGCCGGGTCGCTCAGACTCTCCCGGCAGGATATCAACAGTCTGCAGCAGGCCAGGCAGATTCTGGATCAGAATTTTATCATGCCGCCGACTCTGGCCGGTTTGGCAAAAATGATCTGTCTGAACGAGTTTAAGTTAAAGAATGGTTTTAAACAAGTATTCGGACAGACTGTCCACAGCTATGTTGTAGACAGGCGGCTGGAGCTTGCCACACAGCTATTCGCAGAGAAAAAGCTCAATATCGGGGAAGTGGCTTCGTACATAGGTTATTCGAACGCCAGTTACTTTGCCCTGGCATTCCGTAAAAAGAACGGCGTCAGTCCGAGCGAGTATTTATCAGAAAGGGAATAAATCCAGATTCTTATCCGGCTGTATCAATAATGATACAGCCGGTTTGTTTTTTGCAGCCCGGCGGCGGCAAAGAAAAAATCCCGTTACTGTTGAAAAAATCCGGATACAGGTAGAGGTAGTCAGACCGGTTTAGTACACTTAACGAGTGAGATAAATAATCATTATCAATTTTACAAGCAAGATTAGGAGGGTACGTGATGGATGGAGGCTCTAGGTTTAAAGGCTGAAAAACCTGATCCGCGGGTGTGGCTATTTTTGGTTGTCACTGTCTCCTGGCTGACCTATTTCTGTGGGAGCCGCGGTGAACTTTTTAGCTTGTTTCTGCTGTTGGCCGTACTGATGTTTGTTCAAAAAATGTGGCTGACGGCTCTCTATTTTGCTGCATTCTACCTGGTTTTACTGGTGCTGCAGGAACTACTCCGGCTGATTGCCGTACCTTTGGTCAACATGGTGGCAGGCATGCTTATTTTACTATTTTTCAGACTGCTTCCCGTTTATATGGCCTACAGCATTATGCTGAAAAAAACGGCCATGAATGAATTGATGATTGCCCTGGAGCAGCTGCGGGTGCCGAAGTTGCTGATCATTCCCCTGGCAGTCGTTTATCGTTACCTCCCTACCCTCAGACAGGAGATTGTATATATCAGGGACAGTCTGAGAATGCGGGGCCTGAATCCATCCCTGGCTGCCATGCTGCTGCATCCGGTCACGATGGTCGAAACCTTCATGATTCCGCTGCTGATCCGCAGTGGCAAGCTGGCTGATGAACTGGCGGCAGCGGCCTTGTGTAAAGGGATTGATGCCGGTCAGCCCAGAACGTCCTGCACCGGAGTCCGGTTTGCGCTGCAGGATGCCGTCTGGTGTATGGTCATCGGCATTGTTGCGGCGGCCTTCGTCTTTATGCATGGGCCTGGGTAGGGAATGGAAAAAGTCAAGTAAAGGATTGGACAAAAAAGCGTTATGACACATGGACAGGCAACAGTGATTCAGTTCAACAATGTAACGGTAACGTACCGCAGCCGCAAGCAGGCGATTCTGAACGGTTTCAGCCTGGCTGTAAACCAGGGTGAGTTTGTACTGCTAACAGGCAGGAGCGGCTGCGGTAAAACAACGGTGACCCGTCTGATCAACGGATTAATCCCGAATTTTTTTGACACTGTGGTTACCGGCGATGTCTTTGTCGGCGGTCTTGATATCAAGAAAGTTTCTCTGCGTGAACTAACCCGTAAGGTAGGATCTGTTTTTCAGGATCCGCGTTCCCAGTTTTTCACTTTGCATACGTTGAGTGAACTGGCGTTTGCCAGTGAGAATCTTGGCCTGCCGGGACCGGTAATCCGGGCGCAAATACAAAAAACCATACAGAATTTAAACATGGCTGCGATCGGTGAGAAATCCCTTTTTGCCCTGTCCAGCGGTGAGAAACAAAAAGTGGCGATTGCCTCTGTGTATACCCTGGAACCGGAAATCTATGTTTTGGACGAGCCATTGGCCAATTTGGATGAAAAAGGGGTGGCCCAGCTGCTGGCGACACTGAAAACACTCAAAGCCGAAGGCCATACCGTCATTATTGCCGAACACCGCCTGGCGTATTTGCAAGACCTGGCTGACCGGGTGATCCTGATGGCGGACTCGCAAAAAAAGGGGGATTTTACCGGTGAGGATTTTTTCGCCAAGCCTGCCTGCTGGTTCCGGGAGCAGGGGCTGCGTCATTTTGACGGGGCGGTGCCACGGCTGGCGGCAGCAGCCGGACAGAACCGAAAAGGCCAGGACCCCTTGTTGGAGGCACAGCAGCTAGCCTTTGGCTATACACGGGGCCAGCCGGTGTGGGAAAATCTATCCTTCTGTGCTTATGCTGGTGAGATTACCGGTATCATGGGGGAAAACGGCACAGGCAAGAGCACCTTGCTGCGGGTGTTGATGGGACTGGAAAAACAGACCCGGGGCGAGATCCGGATTGCGGGCAAACCCGCCGGCGCAGGCCGGAGAATTCAGCAGTCGTTCTATGTTATGCAGGATGTCGATTATCAGTTGTTTGCGCCCAGCGTGTGGGAGGAGCTGCTGCTGGGCTGTCCGGCATCGCCGGAGATTGAGGACAAAGCCGGGGAATACCTGCGGTTTTTTCAATTGGAAGCGTACCAACAGGTTCATCCTGCTGCACTTTCCGGTGGACAAAAGCAACGGCTGGCCATTGCGCTGGCCTGTATGCGCGATGCCAGGCTGTTGTTTTTTGATGAGCCTACCAGTGGTCTGGATGGGGCGAGCATGGAAAAAGTCAGCCGGCTGTTACGACAGCTGGCACAGGCAGGACGCTGCATTTTTGTAATATCCCATGATCGTGAATTTGCGTCAAATACCTTTGACCGGGTTCTCTATCTGAAAGCAGACGGCAGGTTGATTGAAAGAGGGGAGTAGCATGGCAGCACAAGCAGATACTGCTCAGACAGTGCGTTATTTGATCACTATTGGTATTTTTAATGCATTGATTATTGGTATTTTTATGTCGTTGGGGTTCACGATTGGACTCATTCCGGTGGTGTTAATCTTTATGCCGGTGATCCTGGCGATCCCGGGTGGAATTATCTTTATGCTGATGCTAGCGAAAGCGCCTATGCGCGGGGTATTTGTCATCAGCGGCGCCATGCTGGGTCTGGTCATGTTTACGATGGCGCCGGCCGGTGTGTTTGGACTGAGCATTTTTGCGGGGGGAGTGGCGGGAGAACTGGTCTTTGGCTGGCTGGGCCGACAGCGGTTTGCCGCGGCGGCCACCGGTTTTGCCTGCTACATGCTGGGGTTTGCCATCGGCGAAAGCCTGCCGCTCACCTTTATGAAGGAGGCTTATTTGGCCCAGGAGGCAAGGCATGGAATTGAACAGCTGACAATACTGCAGCAATGCCTGGATTTGATGAATCCGCCGCTGTTTGCCGCAATCTGCCTGCTTACAGTACTTGCCTCCTATGTGGGCAGTTTCTGGGGCCGACGGCTGCTAAAGGCGCATTTTGAGAAGGCCGGGATTGTATAATCGGAAAACGAATGAAGGAGGGGATACTATGAAAAAAAAGCAAAGACAATACTTAGCCGGCGTACTGCTGAGTGGTGCTATGATGTTGGCCGGTCCGGTGGCGCTGGCTGAAGAACAGGAATTCAGCCTGGATGAATATGTGGTCACGGCCAGCAGGATGCCGGTGAAAAAGACGGAAACGGCCGCCAGCGTGACGGTTATTACCCGCGAGGAGATTGAAAAAAGCGGTGCGGCCAGTGTCGCGGATATTCTGGATAATACCACTGTCACGCTGCAGAAAGACCGCACGGCCAGTGTGCCGACGATCAATGGTGATGTGCGGGTACTGGTTCTGGTTGATGGCCGCGAGGTCAACTGGAAAGGCGGCGGGATGCATATGGGGCAGTCGGGGGCCAATCTGGACTTTCTGCCCGCAGCGGAGAACATTGAGCGGATTGAAATTGTCAGGGGGCCGGTATCGGCCCTGTATGGCAGTGACGCAGTGGGCGGTGTTATCAACATCATTACCCGCAAAAGCTCCGGTCCGTCTACGCGCTATTCAGCGGAAACCGGCAGTTGGGGATTGCGGCGCTATAATCTGACGACCGAGAATAAGACCGGCGATTTCAGTTACCGTATCCACTTTAAACGGGAACGGCAGGATGACTATCACTATCAGGGCGGTTACAGCGGCAAAAGTGAACAGGCCGTCAATACGGCCCTGGCACAGGATCAAATGAATATCCGCCTGGATAAGGAGCTTGGCAATGACGGTTTGCTCACCCTGACAATCGACCATACCGACGGCCGGAAAGGCATGAATGTAATGCCGGATTACCGTGCCTACACCGACTCCGGCGGCGCGACCACGTACATGGCTTATGTTGTCCAGCCCTTTGTGGAGAATAATGTTGATGTAACCTACCACTGGAATCAGGGGGAAAACGCCAATAACTTTATCCGGGTGTACCGCAACTATCTTACTTATAATTATGATAATCATCTCTATCCGTATCCGGATTATTTTTTTAACGGCCTGTCTTACACCAATCAGGTCGACGGTGCGGAATGGCAGCAAACCTGGAGGATCAGCGACCGGTATACCCTGCTGGGCGGCGCTTCCTGGCGCGAGACTACGGCCGACTCGGTCGAGTATCCCATCTCGTTTTTAGGGGTTGCCGGCTACAACTACAGTGACAAGAAGATATCCAACCGGGCCTTCTTTCTAGAGAATAACTGGCGGTTCCCGAAAAACTGGTCGGCAACAGCCGGGGTGCGCTATGACGATTACACCCTGTTCGGCGACAAAACCACGGCCCGTATCACCGTAAACCGCGAGCTTAGCAGCTCTGCCAATGTGTTTGCCTCCTGGGGGCAGATTTTCAAAACCCCGTTTATCGCCGATGTCTATGGCGGCGGGTTTATGGTGCCGAATCTGAACCTCCGGCCGGAAAGCGGCGAGGTGGTCACGCTGGGGATGAATGCCCGGCTGGCGGAAGGGACTGAGCTGCAGGCCAGCGTGTTTAGCAGCCGTTTAAATGATGCCCTGGATTATGTTTCGGTTGGGCCGATGCAGTTTCAGTGGCAGAATATCGCGGAACTAAAACGTAAGGGACTGGATATCAGTCTGAAACGGCGGCTATCACCGCAGTGGCTGGTATCTGCCGGCTATTCCTATATCCAGGTCGAAGAAAAGGGCGCTACGCAAAGAGAAGAATTTAATAACAACGAACCGCACGGGTACCGGCTGGGCCTGGAATACGGTCTGGACAAATGGGCTGCCAACGCAGCGCTCCGGGGGGCAACCGGACGCAGCCTGCAGGCGTTTACAGCCTCAGACTACTGGGTCGTTGATTTGGGCGTCAGCTATAAGGTAAACCCTGATACCCGTGCGTATCTGAAGGTATACAACCTGACCGATGAAGCCTATGAAATGCATGGTTCCTACGGGGATGCCAGCGGGATTACCGGGCTCTATCCCATGGCCGGCCGGCAGGTCGTCTTTGGCATTGACCAGAAGATATAGTACGTGAACAATCAGCAGGGAAGCAGGTTGCAGGAGCGGCGTGTGCCGTAAGAAAGGTGGAAGGCCCTAATGACAGGAAATAATTGGCTGAAAACCGTGTGGTTCTTTGCCACAGAGTGCAGGCTGCAGATGATCTTCTCGGTACTCTGCGCAGTAATCAGTGTGGCCGGCAGCATGGTGCCGTATCTGAGCGTTTATCAGATTATCATTTTGTTTTTTGAAGAACAGGCAACCGTCAGTGCCATCTTCTTCTGGGCGGCGCTGTGTCTGGGCGGACATGCCGTACACCTTGGTTTTTATGCCTTGTCCACGATGCTGGCGCATTTTTCCGCCTACAGCATACTGGAGAATATGCGCCTGCGCATAGCAGACCGGCTAATGAAAGCGCCTCTTGGTACGGTGTTGAATCAGCCTGTGGGGAAAATGAAAAGTGTAATCATAGACCGGGTGGAAAGCGTGGAGGTTCCCCTGGCCCATCTCATTCCGGAGGGAATTGCCAATCTGCTGTTACCGCTGGGTGTATTTGCCTATCTGCTGGTGATTGACTGGCGGATGGCCCTGGCGGCAATGGTTACGATACCGGTCGCCGGCATTATCTATGCGGCTATGCTGACAGCTTTTAATAAAAAGTATGCTGAATATATGGCTGCCAGCAATTATGTCAACAGTGTGATTGTCGAATATATCGAGGGAATCGAAGTTATCAAGGCCTTTAACCAGTCGGCCGCGTCCTATGAAAAGTATGAGAATGCAGTTGAGATGTTTAAAGAGTACACGCTGGCCTGGTTTAAAAGCACCTGGAAAATTATGAATCTGGGCGGCGCGGTTTTGCCGTCCACCCTGCTTGGCACCATGCCGGCCGGGATGTATTTCTATCTCAATGGCACCCTGCAGCCGGCAGACCTTACGATGTGTCTGATCCTGTCGTTGGGGATGGTGGCGCCGTTGACCAGCTTCACGGTGTTTGTCAATGATGCTAAGGCAATCGAATACGCGGTAAAAGACGCGGCAGATTTTTTAAACCTGCCGGAGCTGGAGAATGTGCAGGTGCCGGTGGAACTGACGCAGTATGATATTGAGTTGCGGCAAGTGTCTTTTGCTTATGACGCCATGGCCGCTGCCCCAATGACAGATATGGACAACAGTGTGCTGCATGACATGACGCTGCAGCTGCCCCAGGGAACGTTTACGGCGCTGGTGGGGCCGTCCGGAAGCGGCAAATCGACCGTTGCCAGGCTGATCGCCCGGTTTTGGGATGTTGGGAGCGGCGAAATCAGAATCGGTGGTGTGAACATAAAAAAAATGCCGCTGCCACAACTGGCCGACACGGTGAGTTTTGTAACCCAGGATAATTTTTTGTTTAACTGCTCGCTTAGGGAAAATATCCGCCTGGGCAATCCCGGGGCGTCGGATGAGGCGGTTATGCAAGCCGCCCGGGCTGCCTGCTGCGACGAGTTTATCCGCAAACTGGATAATGGGTATGATACCGGTGCCGGGGAAGCGGGAGGAAAATTATCCGGGGGAGAAAAGCAAAGAATTGCGATTGCCAGAGCCATCTTAAAAAATGCACCTGTTGTCATTCTGGATGAAGCAACGGCGTTTACCGATCCGGAAAATGAAGATAAGCTCCAAAAATCCCTTGCTGCCCTGACCTGCGGCAAGACCTTGCTGGTTATTGCCCACCGGCTGTCGACCATTAAACAGGCCGACCAGATTGTCGTTATGGAGCAAGGCCGGATTGTAAAGACCGGTACTCATGACGAACTGCTTGCCGGCTGCCCGCTTTACAAGGACATGTGGGAGGCACATATCGGTGCCAGGAATTGGGCGGCCAATCATGAGAAAGGAGACAACAGTAAATGTTTCAATCAATAAAACGGATTATAGCGTGGTCCGGACAGCGCAAAAAACGCTTATATACCGGCTGTGTATATTCGTTCCTGCACACGGTATTTGCCGCTATGCCGATTATGGGAGCCGCCTACGGCCTCAATCTGATTATTGCAGACAGCAAGGGTACAATTACCCTTACCGGGGAGTGGATATGGTATATGCTGGGGTTCATGCTGTTTACCGTGGCCGGGCGGTTCTGGTTTGCGTATCTGCGGGCCTCTGCCCAGGAAAGTATTGGTTATGAAGTAACGGCAGAACAACGGCTTGCAATTGGCGCCATCTTAAAACGGGTTTCGCTGGGCTTTTTCAGCAAGAAGAATGCCGGCGAAATTGCCGCGGCGGTAACAACCGATTTATCCTTTATTGAGCTGTTTGGTATGAAGATGGTTGATGTCGTTGTCAACGGCTATATCAGCGCGATAACCCTGGTGTTTTGCCTGGCTTTTTATAATGTGCAGGTCGCGCTGATTGCGGCGGCAGGTATCGTGGCCTCGGCCTGGTCTTTGAAAATGCTGGGCTTGAAGAGTCATGAAAACGCCCCCGTACACCAAACCGCCCAGGATCGCATGATTGCCGCCACACTTGAGTATCTACGGGGCATGGCTGTCGTTAAGGCCTTTAAGCAGGACGGTGTTGCCAGGGCAGGAATCCGCAGTGCGTATCAGCTGAGTAAGGATATCAACATCAAAATTGAAAAAGAGTATGTTCCTTATAACTGCCTCCATTTATTTGCCCTGAAAGTAGCAGCCACAGGTGTGGTCCTGGTTTCGGCCCTGCTGACGCTGCAGGGAGCGATGACTGTCCCGACGCTGCTGATGATGGCAATATTCTCCTTTGTGATCTTTAAACAGATTGAAACAGTCAACAGCGCAGCTCATGTATTGGAACTTATTGATGCCACCCTGGATAAGCTCAAAGAGATCGAAACAGCCGATTTTATCGATAAAAGCGGCGCCGACGTGCAGTTACCGGCCTATGACATCCGGTTTCAGGATGTTACTTTTGCCTATGAGCAGCGGGAGGTGCTAACGAATGTATCCTTTACAATCCCGGCCAGCACGACGACAGCTATCGTTGGTCCCTCGGGCAGCGGCAAATCGACAATCTGCAGTCTGATCGCCCGGTTCTATGATGTGGATCAGGGCCAGGTACTGATCGGCGGCGTTGATATAAAAACAATGACCTGTGACAGCCTGCTTAAAAATATCAGTATGGTATTTCAACAAGTCTACCTGTTCCATGATACAGTATTGAATAATATCCGGTTTGGCAAACCGGCAGCTACTTTGGCCGAGGTTGTGGCGGCGGCTCAAAAAGCCTGTTGTCATGATTTCATTGCGAATCTGCCCAATGGGTACGAAACAGTAATCGGCGATGGCGGCTCTACCCTTTCCGGCGGTGAAAAACAGCGCATTTCTATTGCCAGGGCCATGCTGAAAGATGCGCCAATTGTCATTTTGGACGAGGCAACCGCCAGTGTGGACCCGGAGAACGAGCACCTCATTCAGCAGGCGATCAGTGCCTTGGTGCAGGGTAAAACAATGATTATCATTGCCCACCGGTTGGCCACCATCCAAAGCGCAGATCAAATCCTGGTTGTCGAGGCAGGCCGCATTGCCCAGCGCGGCACACATGAAGAGCTGATCCGCCAGGAAGGTGTGTATAAGCGGTTCCTGACAATTCGACAAGCGGCGGAAGGCTGGAGCATTGCTTTGTCTGATCACAACGAATAAAGCGATTCCGGTGTGGCAATTGAAGCTGCTACGCTGCGGGCCAGGGCCAGAAAATTTTCGACACTGGGTGATTTTTGATTTTTGTTCCAGGCTATCGCCGTTTCCAGCGGCGGGATGGCATTTTTTATCCGGCGGTAGACTACTCCCTTAATGTTAAGTTCCTGTATGGAGCCAGGGAGCAGTGCGATTCCCATTCCGGCCGCAACCAGTGATACCGATGTTTGCAACTCATGAACCTCCTGGGATATCCGGGGCTCAAAGCCGGCACGCCGGCAAATATTAATGATGCCGTCATGATACCCTTCACCAACTTTTCTTGTAGTCATGATGAATGACTCTGGCGCTAGCTGCTGGACATCAATATGTGATTCGGCCGCCAGCGGATGATCTTTGGGCAGGGCAACAACGAAAGAGTCCCGGCAAACGATCTCAAAGTTCAACTCGGAGGCAACGACAGGCAGGCACAGTATTCCTACCTGAAGTTCTTCTTTGAGTAATGCCTGGACCTGATCGGTGGTGCCCAACTGGCGTAAGGTCAGTTCTACGAAAGGGTACATTGCCCTGTATGCGGGGATTAGGCGGGGCAGCATATTAAAGGTAGCAATGCCGGTAAACCCGACAATTAAGCGGCCAAGCTTTCCCTGATGCGTATTCTGGGCCGCGACACAGGCTTTTTCAACGTCGGCAGTGATTTGATAGGCTTTTTCCAGAAAGACCTTGCCTGCGCCTGTCAGTTCTACCTGGCGTTTCGTGCGGTAAAATAACGGAACGCCTATTTCTGTTTCCAGGTTCTGAATTTGTTGGCTTAGCGGCGGCTGGGCCATATTTAGACGGTTGGCGGCCCGGCTAAAATGCAATTCTTCCGCCACTGCGATAAAATAGTGTAAATGCCGTAACTCCATTCCTAACATCCTTCTATTTCTTGATTTATATTTTAAAAGTATTATTTGACTAGTAATTATATATTAGACATGCGTTTCCCTCTATTATATACTAAGTTTATAAAAGAACCCCGGATACCGGAGTACGGTTTATTTGGGAAACTATATAATCGTTCAGCGCTGAACTTTTGACTCGTTACTGGTCAAAAGTTTTTTTGTTGCCCTTGTTTCCCAGATAGGGAGGAGAGGATGATTCAAGTGTCAGAATGTAGATTGCCTGTTTCAGGGAGACCACGCGAATACATAATAAAAAACGCTGCGCTGCTTGATATCAGGCAGGGCGAACTTGTCAGGGGGGTAGCGGTTCGTATTCAGGATGATGTCATTGTAGAGCTGTTTACCTGCCCGGAAATTCCCGCAGGTGTTGAGAGCTTTGATGCAGCCGGGATGTATATGATGCCAGGCCTGATTGACCTGCATGTCCATCTGGTTTGGGACGGCAGTGCCGATCCGCTGTATACGATGGCCAAAGAAGGCAACTATCTGGCATTTGCCAGAGGGATAATGAATGCACGGAAATCACTGACGCAAGGGGTTACCACGATCAGGGATGTCGGGTCTGTTGATGATGTTGCCGTGGATATTGCCGGCGTGTTTGGGGCCGGAATGCTGTTGGGCCCAACCGTGGTTGCTGCAGGACGTATTATTCAGCCAACCGGCGGCCATGTTCCTGAGCTTGGTTATATCGCTGATTCCCGGGACGAGTTGATCAAAGCTGTCCGTTATATGAAGATGCGGGGCGCCGGTGTGATCAAAGTGGCCTCAACTGGTGGCGCGTACGGCCCTGAGGAGATCGGTCCGTCGGTCTATTCACAGGAGGATCTGGCGGTAATCGTAGCAGAGGCGCACCACTTGGGGTTAAAGGTGGCTTCCCATTCGCTCGGCAGGGTGGGGATTGAAAATGCTGTGCGGGCCGGGGTGGATACCATTGAGCATGGCGCAGATATTACGTCAGATGTTCTGCAGGAGATGCAAGAAAAAAGCACGTATTTTGTTCCTACTCTGGCTGTATATAAAAAGTTATCAGAGAGCTCGGGGCAAATTCCCGAACAATATGTTGACAAGTCAAAGACTGTTGTTGCCTGGCACCGGGAAACTTTTCGCAATGCGATGGACATTGGTGTTCCGATTGCGCTCGGAACAGATGCCGGTTCGCCAAACTTTGGGCCTCATCCGTCGGTATTGCTGGAAATGTGTACAATGGGGCAGTACGGGATGAAACCGGCCGATATTCTGCTGGCGGCAACGCACACTGCGGCGGCCGCGTTAGGCAGGAGCCAGGTGATTGGTGCGGTTGAGGCCGGGAAACAGGCCGATATTTTGCTTTTAAAGGAAAACCCTTTGGAAGATATTCGCAGCATCAATAGTATCTGCCAGGTGATCAAAAGCGGGGTGATGTTGTAATCACTCGGTTCGTCAGGTGAAAAGTACACGCTTGGAAAGGAGAAACATATGATTACTACCAGTAAGCTGAATAGTAGTGTACCGGCAGCTCCCAGTATGTTCAAGGCGGTTCTTGCCGGATCAATCGGAAATGCATTGGAATGGTTTGATTATGGTCTGTATGGTTATTTTGCTTCCATTATTTCTTCCCAGTTTTTTTCTTCCAAAGATCCTGTGACTGCGCTGATGCTGGCATTCATTGTATTTGGGGTTGGTTTTGTTATGCGGCCTGTAGGCGGGCTTATCTTCGGCCATTATGCTGACCGGGTGGGGCGGCGTAATGTGCTGACCTGGACGGTTATGCTAATGGGTATTAGTACGTTCATTGTGGGAATTCTGCCAACATATGCTCAGGTAGGGGTTTTAGCGCCAATTTTACTTGCTGTTTGCCGGTTGTTGCAGGGAATATCCACCGGCGGTGAATGGGGGAGTTGCATGTCATTTCTGGCGGAATATGCTACCCCGCACAACCGGGGATTTATTGTAAGCTGGTCGCAGTTTAGTATTGCCGTGGGCTTGCTGCTCGGCTCAGGCTCAGGCGCTATTCTCAGTTCACTGCTTTCGCCTGAGGACATGAATGCCTGGGGCTGGCGCCTCCCGTTTCTAAGTGGAATCTTAATTGCCGCTTACGGTTTGTATATACGGCGTAAAATTGATGAAACGCCGGTGTTTAAAGGCTGTGAAGATGCACAGGCATTGGTGCAGACCCCGCTTAAGACTGTGTTAAAGCACTATAAACGGGAAACGATACTGAGCTTCGGCATTGTTATTGGCTGGACGATTTCATACTGGATTATCATGGCCTATATGCCAACCTATATTTCAAAGGTCTTAAAGTTTCCGTTGTCTGTCGGGCTCTCTTTTAATACGTTTTTAATTGTTATTTTTATGATTGCTATTCCGTTTACCGGCATGCTTGTGGATCGGGTGGGGCGAAAGCCGGTCATGGTGGGCGCAGCCTTAGGCTTAATTGTTTTGGGCTACCCGGTGTTTTATTTGTTAAGCACTACGGAAAGCTCGGTTATGTTTCTGGTGGGGTTAGTTGTATTAGCCGTGTTAGAAGCCATGATTTGCGGCGGAGCTACCGTTTATATGACGGAGATATTCCCAACCAACATCCGCTGCAGTGCAATTGCCATTGGGTATAATATTGCGGTTGCCTGTTTTGGCGGGACAGCGCCGTTTGTTTCGACCTGGCTGATCTCGGTTACCGGCAGTAATCTGGCTCCGACCTACTATTTAATCGCAGGAGCGATGGTAACCTTGGTGGTTTTAGTATTTTTGGCCGAAGAAACATATCATAAAGAACTGGTATAACAGTGTGACGATAGCCATTAATCGCAAGCCTGTAGGCAGCAAAACAAGGAAGCAACCCTCCTCTGCAGGAGCAGGTTGCTTCCTTGTCGTCTTGAATTGCGAGTTTGAGACACGGGCCAATCACCCGATCTAATTACCGATGATTTACACTTATTCAGTTTAGGACAGGCCGTAATCCCGTCCTTTTTTATTATAGGAAAACCGCGTCCTTGATGGGCGCTTTTTGTATTTCTAGTACCTAATAACCACATTTTTCCTGTATAATGGAAAAGGGACGAGCCGTTAACTCGTCCCTAAACTGAATACAGGAGGTGATTTGCATGCGCCTTGAGACCAAAAAGTTCAGGCTCCAAGTCTCAATAGCGGATTTGCTGTCAATGATTAAGTTCATTGCTAGCTTCTTCCGTTAGCCTCCGGTATCCACTGAACGTCCCTGTTACAGCAGGGGCGTTCTTATATCCTATGTCTATTATACCCGTTTTATCATCGGTTTAACAAGCTTTTTTACCGTTGTGGCGGTAGTTATTTGCGGATTAACAAGGTCTTCACCAGGCAACACCAGACTGGACGGGACAAGGGGAGCAGATATGTCTCAGTTAATGACTCAAGAGAACCGTCCCCTTGAGTCACTTTAACAAGCCTTTTTACCGCTGTGCCGGCAGTTATTTACGCATTAACAAGTCTCTTCACCAGGCAACACCGGTCCGGCCGGTGTAACCGGGCTGACGCGGACGAGTGGTATATTTGGTTTGACGGCCAGCCAGGCGCCAATGCCGATCACGGCCAGGGCGGCGGTGAAGGTGATGGCCGCCTGCCAGCCATA
This sequence comes from Sporomusa sp., assembly GCF_035561255.1. GTDB lineage: Bacteria > Bacillota > Negativicutes > Sporomusales > Sporomusaceae > Sporomusa. Next base: position 21,392 of record NZ_DATMXX010000122.1, read on the forward strand.
GGTGGTAGCCAGCCAGGCGGTCAGGGTGGGGGCGGTGACTCCGCCAATATTACCCCAGAAATTCATCCAGCCGGTGACGGAGCCGGAGAACTTGCCGCCGATGTCGATGCAGGCGGCCCAGCCGGCGTTGAAGGTAAAGCCAAGTGAACCCAGGGAGAGTGTCAGCCAAAACACATTCCACCAGGGATCGGTGGTCACGGCACCGAGATAGAGGGTAATACAGCAAATAGCCAGGCCGGTCGTGCCGAACAGGGTACGGACTTTATGGTTTGACACCCCTGAACTGATCAGCTTATCACTGATAAAACCGGTAGCCAGTGTCACCACACACAAGGCTGCCCAGGGGAAGGAGGCGGCAATGCCCATACTGGTCAGGGTAAAATTGCGGGCTTCCATGAGGTACATTGGCAGCCAGGCCAGGAAAACATACATGATATAGTCGGTGATAAAGAATTGAATCCCGATGGCCCAGAATTGTGAGGATGTCATAAAATCACGCCAGGGGGCAATCTCTTTGGCTGTGCTAAGCTGCATGCCGGCTTCGATATAGTTGGCTTCCGCAGTGGATACATATTTGTTGTCGCGGGGCGATTCTGTGGCGAAATAATACCAGGCGATGGCCAGCACAATGCCGACTGCCCCAAAAATGATGAAGACCGAGCGCCAGCCAAAGGCCAGCATCAAGGTTACGGTTACAGCCGGACCGAAAACCGGGCCAATAAACATACCCCCGAGAAACAGGGCCGATCCCCGGCCGCGTTCGCTGGGATTAAACCAGCGGTAAATGAAGCGTCCGAAGGAGGGGGCCAGCGGACCCTCACCGATGCCAAACAAAGCCCGCATGGCGGCAAACATGGTGAAGCTGCTGCACATTGCTGTTAAGGCGGTGAAGACCGACCAGAATGAGGCGGCCACGGTAATCATTTTACGATAACCGAACATCTCGGCCATAATGCCGCCAGGTATTTGCATCAGGGCATAACCAAGAAAAAAAGCGGTTTGCAGTAAGCCCATATCAATCTTCGTAAACCCGAATTCATGCATGATGGCCGGTGTGGCAACAGAAAGATTTACACGGTCCATGTAGGATATGAAGCTGATCAGAAACATCAGAGCCGCTAACACCCAGCGGAATTGTGAAGACTTTGGATTCATAATAAATACCCCCGTAATGTTATTTAGACGCTACTGCAATTTGGGGCCTGATGAATGGTGTGCAGCAGCGTTTGCTTACGCGGAAAATAAAAAACCCCTTGCCCCCAGTAAGGGGCAAGAGGTTAAACTCTCGCGATACCACCCTTGTTATACCTATAATAAATTATAGATACATCTCATCAGGTCTAACAACCCTAGCAATATAACGGTTGCACTCACACGGAGCTGATACCGGCGCCGCCTACTCGAATTTCAGCGTTGCAGTTCAGGAATGACGATTGCATCGTTCTGTTACCGGTTCGCACCAACCACCGGCTCTCTGAAACATACTACACACAATTAGTTCCTTCATCACTTTTAGTTAACATTATGAAGTTTTTTTCACGCTAAACGTTTAATATGTTGTAAATCTATGTACAGTATATACAGGAAGTGTCCCTGCTGTCAATGCTAAATTGAAATAGTGACTGATGCCAGTGATTGTGGTGCAATACACTAGGTTACCACAACTATGCCTGAGTCTGTGACCACATAGCCTTTTTGGCGGTCTTCTTCATGGTTAAAGCCGATTTCGCTTCCGTCGGGGATTTTTACGCGTTCATCGATGATTGCTCTTTTGATCCTGACATGTCTGCCAATCTCAACGTTTTCGAACAGGATCGAGTCTTCAATAAGGCTGTAGCTGTTAATCTTGCAGCACGGTCCCAGGATCGACCGGCGAACGGTGGCCCCACTGATGATGCAGCCGCCGCAGATGTAGGAATTGAGGTTCTGGCCGCGGCGTCCTTCCTCGTCAAACACCGTTTTGGCAGGCGGGTAATTGCCCTGATTGGTGATGATCGGCCAGCGGTAATTGTAGAGATTGAGCTGCGGCACTACGTTGATCAGATCCATATTGGCCTCATAGTAGGAGTCAATGGTCCCGACATCCTTCCAGTAGCCTTTTTCCCCCGGACCCATTTGGGGCAGCAGGTTATCAATAAAGTTATAGGCAAAGATGCGGTCACCCTTTTTGATCATCATCGGGATAACATGTTTGCCAAAGTCAAGATCGGCGTGGTGTTTCCGCCCCTCTTTCAGTATTTCAATAAGCTTCTTTGTGGAAAAAATGTAATTGCCCATGGAGGCAAAGCAGGTCGAGCGGTCGGGGATTGGTACCGGTTCCTGCGGTTTCTCGGTAAAGGCCGTAACCTGATAGTTGTCATCAACTGTAAAGATGCCAAAACGTTTGGCTTCCTCCGGCGATACCTCCAGTGCTGCCAGGGTCATATCGGCTTTATTGATAATATGGTAGCTGATCATCTGGCCAATATCCATCTTGTACACATGATCGCCACTGAAAATGGCAATATAATCGGCATCAGTTGTTTCGAGAATCCGCATAAACTGAAAGATTGCATCTGCAGTTCCTTTAAACCACTCTTCACCCAGATTGGTCGTCTCAGGTGATATCGTGTCATAAAACTCCCCGAGACCGGCCCATTTGCCCCAGGACTCTTTAATGTGTTTGTTTAAGGCGTGAGCCCGGTATTGGGTTAAGACGTACACTTTTTTGATGCCTGAATTAAAGAGGTTACTTAAGACAAAATCAATGATTTTGTATTTACCGCCAAAAGGAACATAGGGTTTAGGTCTGTTCAGGGTAATGGGACTCAGTCGCTCGCCCTTGCCGCCGGCCAAAACCATGGCGATCGTATTACCTGCAAAATTACTCAGTACAGCAGTATACATTTCTATGCCCTCCCTTATTATTTTACTCCTAGAGCCTCTGGGACAGTGGGGTATTTAAAAGGGATGTTGTTATAGTTAAATATTCTGATAAAACCCATAAAATTCCTACCAGGGTTGCAATTATTACTT
>NZ_DATMXX010000123.1:0-4588 GCF_035561255.1 Sporomusa sp.
ATATATAGTCTTTAATTTTAGGTATAATATCAGGGTCTATCTGTAAACTTCCGTCTGATTTCATTTTCCATCTGATATTATCCATTGATTCCCCTCCTACGGTTTTAAATCGTAAGGTATTAATATCGAAGTCCTCCATAAACTCAATTGTTTCAATTTGCTTTTTGCGTTTTTCCTCCCAATAATTTTGACGAATCTTCTCTAATTGGTTAAAGAATTCAGGGGGAGCGATCTCAACACCTGATGATCTATTACCCGGATTATAAAAGAATCTAATACGACCGTTACCCTTTGTTTCGGCATACCCCCAAGTTCCTAATGCACTTGGTTCCTCCCATTCGGTAGACAAAACAATCCATGAGTCAATCCATTTTGAATAACACGAATCACATATAAAAGTATGATCTGTTCGCCTGTTGTATTGGTCATACTTCTGAATACATTGGACTTCACTTGATTTTATGGGTTTCTTACAGGTATTACACTCGATTTTCAAAATTTCATATACTTTACTCATTATTGCAATGCCACCTTTTCAATTAATTGATTCGCGAATGATTCCGGTATATCGCACGGCACACCGCGAATATTATAAGGTCTTCCGTATCCATAAATATGGACATCGGCATATGTACGACCGTTTTTTAATGTAACTGAACAAGCGACTTCGCCTAAATATCTTTCGGTTACTTTTACGGATTCAATAGTCCAGGCTGCAGATTCAGATTCAATACACGAGTCGCATACGAGTTTTATTTCAGTGTATCCGTATTGCCTAAACTTGAGATACTTAATATTTTCTTTTGGTTCATACTGCTGATTGCATACTGAGCAACACAATTCCAATTCATGATACTCTTTCATTAGTTATCACCATCCGGGAAAATTTCTTTTAATACGGATTCGTCACCAATTGTCTCAAATAATGCCAGAGCTTCGTTTTCTAATACTTGAACTTTGTCATTAGTTAATCGGAGTTCGTTTAAGAGTTCCTTAATTTTTTCGATTGTTTGACTTTTGTCCATTTACATATCATTCCTTTTGTTATTTATTTAGTTCGGACTTAAGCCCGATCCTATTTCTACTGCTTTAGGTCTGAGACTCGACACTCAAGCAACTTCGCCAATCTTATCCATATATCAGGACTTGGTTCAGTGTGACCATTCTCGACTAGGCTCAAATAAGTACGGGAAATATTACATAATGCTGATAGTTGTCGTATAGTCATTCTTTTTTTTGTCCTGGCAACCATTAATCCAATACGCTTACTAATCTTACACACCCCCTTATTTAACGGTAAGCGTCAAGCCAAGCCCACATGGGAATAAAAAACCACCTGGGGTAATATGAAAATACTACCTCAAGTGGTTGCTTTGAATGTATCCCTATTATGATTTTGTTTGCGGCATCTTACAATGTAGAGGAATTTCCGCTGCCCACGGCAGCAGTTTGTCTACACATTCATAATCATGCTGCTGAATCTGTTTGAATACATATTCCAGATACGCTTGCGGCTTCAAACCATTTTCGATGGCTGTTTGAATCAAGCTGTATATGTCCGCCGAAGATTTTGCTCCACCGGGGGTGTTGCAAAATAGCCAATTTTTGCGGCCAATGACAAAGGGCTTTATAGAGCGTTCCGCTCGGTTATTCGATAATTCGATACGGCCATCGTCTAAAAATGCTAGCAAGTACTTCTTTTGATTTTGGGCATACGTAAACGCCTTGCCCAACAGACTTTGTGGCAAAGTTGTACGAGAACACGTATCGACCCATGCAAAAAACGCTTCGATGAGTGGCTTTGATTCACTTTGCCGCACAGTATGCCGCTTTTCCGCCGTCATCGTTTCTGCCCGCTTTTCGATCGCGAATAATTGATTGCAATAGGAAAGGCCTATATCTTCGGGAAGGCCGGCTTTATTGGAGGCTGCACCAAGTTGCGCTTCATTGAATTTTCTGCGGGCATGTGCCCAGCAGCCGCACAAGGTCACGCCTTGTTCTTCCAACTGGTGATAGCCATTCCAGCCATCGGTATGAAGATATCCCGTAAATCCCGATAAATATTGTTTAGCGAATCGTCCGCTACGGCCTTCTTGATAGTCATACAATACAATCGGTTTTGAGGAATCACCCGATGTCCGGTATACCCACATATAGGAGTTGGTCTGTGTGGGTCTGCCTGGTTCACACAAGACTTCCAGCGTGGTTTCATCGGCATGCAGTACTTCGCGGGTTAGCAACTCCCGTTTGAAAGTTTCCAGGATGGGGGCTAATAGCGTTGCACCTTTAATGACCCAATTGGAAAGGTTCTGCCTAGATAAAGCGACACCAAGCCGTTTGAACTCCTGTTCCTGGCGGTAAAGCGGCATGGCATTGACGAACTTTTGACTCATGATATACGCCAACAGTTCAGCAGATACCATACTTTTCGGCAGCAGCGCCTTGGGAGCTGTTGCCGTAATGACCGGCGTTTGAATGTCATGCTTTTCGCAGTTGCGGCAGCTATAGACACAACTGACATGTTCGATGACTTTAACTGTAGCCGGAATAATGGTCAATTCTTTGCGTACTTCTTTGCTCATCACATGGAGCATTTCGCCGCATTGCGGACAAGCGGACTCTTCTTCCGTTATTTTGTATTCGATCACTTCCACTGGAAGATGTTTGGTTGATTCACCGCGTTTGCCTTTTTTCCGTGAAACGCTTATCGTTTCGGGATCCGGCTCTTGAATGAGCGGCTGCCGATCGGCTTCCGCTTCATTAAACAAGCTAAGTTGATCCACTCCCTCATAGTGGCTGCGTTCAGAGGACTTGCCAAACAATTTTTGGCGGCTGAGCTTGAGTTGCTCGATATACCACTTGTTGAGCGCTTCGAGTTCTTGGATACGGGCTTTCAACGCTGCGATTTCGTTTTCCATTTGTGCTTGTGTCTGCATAAAAGTCCTCGTTTCCGGTCGATTTCTTACCTTTTATTATACCGGAAAATAGGACGAAAAGCCACTAAAACACCGTATTTAGCGGCTTTTCAGCACTTCGGTGCGGCGTAGTTTTTGCTCGATTCCAGGACTTTGGATCAGGTTCCAGAGCTCATCGATGCTCAGCGTCATTGTGCGGCTTTCGCCGACTGTCGGCCATTTGAAATGACCGCGCTCCAAGCGTTTAAAATGCAGCCAGAAGCCATTGTCTTCCCAGGTTAGTATCTTCAGTCGATTACGCTGCCGGTTGCAAAAGACAAACAGTGCTTTCTCGAAGGGATCGAGGTCAAAGCTGTTTTGAATGATGGCACTCAGACCGTTGATGGATTTGCGCATATCGGTATCGCCACAGGCTAGGAATACTGGTAGAGTTTCTGACCGTTTTAGCATAGTTCCTTCATCACTTTGAGCACGGAAGCGAACAGCTTTAGATTCGTATTGCTAGCAACCGCGACGGTGAATGGACCAATCTGCACCTGGAGTCGATCCGATTTTGTTTCTGCAATCGTATTTACAGATACCCAGGTTTGCAAGGGTGGCGCATTTTCCAGGTTCCACTCCTTTTGTACCCAGCGCTGCAAGGTGCTCAGTCCGATCCCATTTTCCTTGCACCACTGTTTGCTAGAGAGACCACTGGTTTTATATGCTTCCAGCAACGCTGTTTTTTCTGTGGCGCAATAGCTTCGGCGTGTTTGTTTTACCTTTGTTTCCATGATTGATACCCCCTTACAAACATTATCTCAGTTCTCAGGGGCGCAAACTATGTGGCGTTACTTTGACGCTTACACATGGTCATACCATATCAAATAGTTAGTCGCCTACCAAACGGTACATAAGCATCGAAAATTTTATTGTTATGCAGCCGGTTTTTGCACCTTACTTAAGTATTGGTCAACAATTCTTCTTATTTCCGGATCCATTGGCACTTTATCATCAATAGGATATAACCTGCCACTGTGAGAAACTAATACCCATGTACCATTTTTATTTTCATATTTCAGATCAATCCGGCCAAGGTAGATGTTGTCTTCGCCACCGGCTTGGACGATCGGAATGCCGCCGCTGCGGTAAATGGGTTGCTTAATAACGTAATGGTCGTCAGCTCCAATAATGAGAGACAAGCCGCTGCCGGCAAGTTTCATATCCATCTGTACATCGGCAGCAAGGCCGGCGTGAGAGAGCAATAGTTGAATATTTGATTCCTCTTTTACTTTGGGAAGTAGGGTTTTGACTGTCAACAGTGGGTCTTCTACTATTTTATTTGAGGCTTGAGGATAACCTTTTACTTTCATAGAAGAGACACCGATGATACCTACCGTGATACCGTTCACTGATTTAATTATGTAAGGCTTTACTCCAGGTAGGTAGCTATCATCATTGTTTTTTATATTTGCGCACAAGGTAGGGAACTTTGCCTGCTTAATTAGATTATACATCTTTTCATCGGCAACAGATTGATCTGGATGGCCTTTGAACTCGTTGTTACCAAGCTCCCATACGTCATAGTTCAGGGCATTAAAAACTGCCATTTCCAATTCCCCGTAGAAAACCTTATGATACGGCCCGCGAACGAAAATATCTCCTGCGTCTACGAGTAGAACATTTTGCGCTTC
>NZ_DATMXX010000124.1:0-3326 GCF_035561255.1 Sporomusa sp.
GTTATTGATATATCCGATAACAGTGCAAAAAGTTTTATTATAACCGACCAAATTGTTTATCTGTCAGCGATATCATCGCAAACATTGAAAAAAAGAGCTGGCCATTTATCGGTCGGAGATGAGGAATACGGGGGTTAGGTATTATGTCAGATATGAGTGATACAACAGTAAGCGGCAATTATGGCGCTCAGCAGATTCAGGTTCTAGAAGGCTTGGAAGCTGTTCGCAAACGCCCGGGCATGTATATTGGCAGTACTTCGGCCAAAGGATTGCATCATCTGGTCTATGAGGTAGTTGATAATAGTATTGACGAGGCGTTGGCCGGTTTTTGCAACAGGGTTGAAGTAACAATACATAAAGACAATAGTATAACAGTCATTGACAATGGACGCGGTATCCCGGTTGATATGCACGAAACGGGCAGACCGGCCGTTGAGGTTGTTCTCACTATATTGCATGCCGGTGGTAAATTTGGCGGCGAAGGCTATAAAGTTTCCGGTGGTCTTCATGGCGTTGGTGTATCGGTAGTAAATGCGTTATCAGAGTGGATGGAAGTAGAAGTTAAAAGAAATGGCAAGATTCACTTTATCCGTTTTGAACGCGGTACTACAGTACAGAGCCTTAAGGTTATTGGTGAAACCAATGAAACAGGCACTAAAGTTTGCTTTAAACCTGACAGGGAGATTTTTGAGGAAATAGAATACAGCTTTGAAACCCTAAAAAACCGCTTGCGCGAATTGGCCTTTCTTAACCGGACTTTGACTATTACCCTTGAAGACGAGCGGAATGAAGAGAAAAAAGAGTTTTATTATGAGGGCGGGATCACTTCTTTTGTTGAGCATCTAAATAAAAGTAGAGATGTTGTTCATAAGCCAATCTATTTAAACGGCTCTAAAGACACTACCCTTGCTGAGATTGCCATTCAATACAATGATGGTTATGTGGAGAGCATCTATTCTTTTGTTAACAATATCAATACCCAAGAAGGCGGAACTCATTTGAGCGGGTTTAAGATTGCTTTAACCCGGACAATTAATGATTATGCCCGTAAGTTTAACGTACTAAAAGAAAATGATGAAAACCTAAGTGGCGAAGATGTCCGTGAAGGGTTGACAGCAGTCATTAGTGTTAAAATCCAGGAGCCTCAGTTTGAAGGCCAAACCAAAACTAAGCTGGGTAACAGTGAGGTCAGAGGGGTTATTGACAGCATCGTCTCTGAAGGTCTTAACGAGTTTTTTGAAGAAAACCCGGCTGTTACTAAGAAAATTATTGAAAAATCGGTTACTGCATCGCGTGCCCGTGAGGCTGCCCGTAAGGCGCGGGAATTAACCCGGCGTAAAAGTGCTCTTGAGTCAAGCTCATTACCAGGAAAACTGGCCGATTGTTCGATTAAAGACCCTGATCAAACAGAGATATATCTGGTAGAAGGAGATAGCGCTGGTGGCTCGGCAAAACAAGGCCGCGATCGTCGCTTCCAGGCTATTCTGCCATTGCGTGGTAAAATTCTGAATGTAGAAAAAGCACGCATGGATAAAATTCTTAACAATGAAGAAATCAGGGCTATGATTACGGCCTTTGGTAGCGGAATTGGCGAAGAATTTGATATTGAAAAACGGCGTTATGGAAAAATAATTATTATGACAGATGCTGATGTTGACGGTTCACATATCCGTACCTTGCTGTTAACCTTCTTCTATCGTCATATGCAGCCATTGATCCAAAGCGGTCATGTGTTTATTGCCCAGCCGCCGCTGTATCTTATCAAAAAAGGCCGGGAGAGCTGGTATCTCTACAGTGATGCCGAGATGGATAATCTGCTGGGTAAAATAGGCCGTGAGGGCATTAATGTTCAGCGTTACAAAGGTTTAGGTGAGATGAATCCAGAACAACTATGGGAAACAACTATGAATCCTGAGTCACGAACAATCCTTAGAGTTGACCTTGAGGATGCCATAGCTGCTGATGAGATTTTTTCGGTACTTATGGGTGATAAAGTGGAACCACGACGTAAGTTTATTGAGGATAATGCAAACAAAGTTAGGAATCTGGATATCTAATATTGCTGTTTTTTCAAAAAAAAGAAGCTGTACTGCTAAAGTACAAGCTTTTTTTTATCCTGATGGAAAGTAGAACTAGGGTCGGATCCAGCCTGTTTTCTTTATAATAAGAGCAGTTCAGCTAAGCGTTTCTTACTGTACTGTCGTATAATAATTTCTTAGCCTGACGAGAGGCCCATTTAATTTCGTTTGCTGTTACGGCAACATCAAGTAAAGGATGCAAGTAACTACCTGTCAGTGTTGATTGCCACTGCTCAATTGCTTGCGTCAGCTTCTCCCAGTAGTCTTCACTGATTACTTCAGGCTCTGCTGCCAGCCCGCCGATTATAACAGACCTCAACTTACTATTAACTCTGGTGATAGTAATACAACCGCTTGCTAGTATTTCTAAAATTTTTTGAAACTCCGGGCTGATAGGCTGCAAGCCAGATTGTAGGCGACGGTCGAATCTTGCCGGCAGGAGTTCATAAATCCGGTCGGCTTTTCCAATCAGGGATTGGTTATAATCAATGAATTTTTCGGCGGTAGCAAACCAGTTTAGTTGCTCGGATTTATCCGGATTTAATAAATCGCCTTCACGACTTAGAAATTCTAACAGTTTACGTGATTCTTTGTTAGTTTTATGAACGATTTCCTTTTGATCTAGATGTAACGTTGGTTTGCTATTGTCAAGTTCGACATAGTCTTGAATGGCCTGGCAAAAGTAAAGAACAGCCTGTTTGTTGCTTTCTTCTAGTTTTTCCTTAAATTGCTGCTGATAGCGGGGCGGCCAGAGGATAATATTAGTAAGCATGGCTACACTTAAACCAACAAATATTACCGATGATCTGGCGAGGGCATGCGGAATAAACTGGTCGGCGCTGGAGCTTAAGACAAATAGCGCTGCAATGATTCCCATTGTGATGCTGCTTTGAAAGTTGAATTTGATATGCAGTGATATGAGCAGGATGGTTACGAAACCCATGACAATTGGATTACCCCCGATCAGATAACCAAAAGCGAGGCCAGCGGTTACACCGAGGATATGTACCAGAATTTGATCTTTTGCTGTTTTTACTGATAAGAAGATGGAGGGCTGCATATTTATCACAGCCGAAACAGCACCAAAAAAAGCAGGTTCCAGGTTGAGTAGTTTACAAACAAACATAGTAATTGTTACTGCAATCCCTGTTTTAATAATGCGAGCACCGATTCTCATTGACATTACCTCATTTTCTTGTTTACAGGTGTAATACTCATACAGCTAAAATCCATAATAATTCATTAATG
>NZ_DATMXX010000125.1:0-4025 GCF_035561255.1 Sporomusa sp.
TAAATATACAGTGATAACTAAAAAGACGTAACCCGGAGCAGGACAAAGACTTACACTAAACGAAAAATAACTAGGTATACATACACCGCAACAGATAATTACTAATATTTTCGGAGGTTACCAACATCATGTTTAAATTTCTTTCTCAGCGCCACTTGCCGGATATTAAATCCCGCGAATGGCTCCGCTACATCGGTCCGGGAATTTTAGTAACAGTTGGCTTTATTGACCCGGGGAATTGGGCTGCCAATATGGCAGCAGGCTCAGATTATGGCTATACGTTATTGTGGATGGTAACCCTTTCAACAATTATGCTGATTATCCTTCAGCATAATGTGGCCCACCTTGGCATCGTGACAGGATACTGCCTCTCTGAAGCGGCTACACTATACCTTTCCCCCTGGTTGTCGCGCCTGGCTTTGCTCTCGGCGCTAGGAGCCTCTATAGCCACTGCTTTGGCAGAAATACTAGGCATGGCCATTGCCCTCAAAATATTGCTTAATCTGCCGCTGGCGGCCGGCTCAGTCATAGCGGCACTGACCTCAGGCCTGTTGCTGTGGAGCAGTTCCTACAGACGTTTGGAACGGTGGATTATTGGCTTTGTGTCATTGATCGGCCTGTCATTCGTATATGAGCTTACTTTGGTCAATATCGATTGGATACAAGCGGTAGAGGGCTGGGTGACACCACAGGTCCCGGATGGCTCTTTGATGATTATCATGAGTGTTTTAGGGGCTGTAGTAATGCCCCATAACCTGTTTCTCCACTCAGAGATCATTCAAAGCCGCCAGTGGAATCTGGAAGATGATGCCGTCATCAAGAAGCAACTAAATTACGAATTCCTTGATACATTGTTTTCCATGATTATCGGCTGGGCTATCAACAGTGCCATGATTCTAATTGCTGCAGTTACATTTTTCCAGCACCAAATCCATGTTGAAACCCTGGAGCAGGCCGGCGATATGCTTACCCCCATACTTGGTAATACTGCCTCAGTTGTATTCGCTTTCGCGCTATTATTTGCCGGCATATCCTCAACAAGCACGGCAGGTATGGCAGGTGGCAGCATTTTCGCCGGCATGTTTCGTGAGCCCTATAACATTAAGGATCAGCACACCCGCATAGGTGTCTTAATCACTTATGTTGCTGCAGTCCTTTGCATCTTTCTTATTTCCAATCCCTTTAAGGGGCTTGTCATATCCCAAATGCTCCTCAGCATTCAATTACCTGTAACAATTTTTTTACAGATCTATTTGACCTCATCCACTAAAGTTATGGGCAAATATGCCAACACTAAACTTCAGAACCTGCTGTTACTTACGATCGGTGTGATTGTTAGCCTGCTCAATATCTGGCTGTTCATTGATCAAATCTATAATTAAAGGTATCTGGCCATACTCAAAAAAAGCTAGTGTTCAGCACTTTTTAATGCTGAACACTAGCTTTTTAATACAACAGCGTGTGCTTACTTAACAAGTTTAGAGATTGTTTTAAAAGCGTCTGTTCCGGCTTGACGGCAAAGCTCAAACAGAATAGACTCTACAGTCGTCAAAACAGCACCTTCAAACTCCATCCTCCGTAAAGAAATCTCATAATCACGTTCGGTGCGGGAACCGATAGCATCTGTCACCACAACAGGCACAAACCCATGATGTTTCAGATCAATAACTGTTTGCAAAACACAAATATGCGCCTCAATACCGGCAATAATGATATTTTTTCTGCCTGTTCCATGTAATTGGGCCAGGAGATGCTCACTACCACAACAACTAAACGTCGTTTTATCCCAATACCCGGTAGTGAAGTAAGGACGCACTACCTCAATTGTATCGCCAAGTCCCCGGGGATACTGCCGGGCAGCCATCATTGGGATATCCAGGGACTTTACACCTTCCAACAAAGTTACAGTTTTTTGAGATAATTCTTTATTGTTTTTGATATGGGGAAATAATTTTTCTTGAATATCCACTACCAATAACAACGAATTTTCTTTTTCAATTCTCATTTTTTCTTACTCCTTTCGACATATAATTCCCCACATTGAGCGAAATTGAGGAAACGAGATTGCCACGTTCTTTAGAACGTGAAGCAATCTCGCTTCTGGCTTACGCTATTATTGGGATTCTTTTTTCCGTTCGCGTCCGCGCAGATGCCTGTCCAGAGTTGCTTTGCGCAGGCGGGTGCTTTGCGGCGTAACTTCCACTACTTCATCTTCGTTAATATATTCAAGCGCCTGTTCAAGGCTCAAAATCCGTGGTGGTGTCAGACGGACAGCGTCATCAGTACCACTGGCCCGCATATTGGTAACATGTTTTTTCTTGCAGGGGTTAACATCCATATCCATCTCACGGGCGTTTTCTCCTACAATCATCCCCTGATACACAGATTGTCCAGGTACAACAAACATAATGCCCCGATCCTGAATACTGCTGATGCCATAACCTGTAGTTTCGCCAGCTTCAAAGGCCACAAGCGCACCCCGGGTACGACCGGGAATATCCCCCTTGTACGGTACATAACCATGGAATACATGGTGCATGATCCCATTGCCTTTTGTATTGGTCAGAAACTCTGATCTAAAACCAATCAGGCCCCGGGCTGGAACAATAAATTCCATCCGTAAGTATCCGGCCAGTTCTACCATATTGACAAGCTCGGCCCGCCGGGTTCCCAGCGATTCCATGACTGCCCCCATAAATTCCTGTGGCACATCAATTGTCAAAAATTCCATCGGTTCGCAGCGCTTACCGTTAATTTGTTTATAAATTACCTGAGGTTTACCGATTTGCAGCTCATAGCCTTCACGCCGCATTGTCTCAATCAAGATCGATAAATGCAGTTCGCCCCGGCCAGCCACTTCAAAAGAGTCGGCACTGTCTGTCTCACTTACCCGCAAGCTGACATTAGTTTCTGCTTCACGGAACAGACGGTCACGAACGTGGCGGGAGGTAACAAATTGACCCTCACGCCCGGCAAACGGGCTGGTATTTACGGCAAACACCATCGACAGCGTTGGCTCGTCAATTCTAATGGTCGGTAATGCCTCTGGGTTCTCGGTATCTGCCACGGTATCGCCGATATTGACTGATTCAAGGCCAATCATAGCAATGATGTCGCCTAACGCCGCATCTTTAACCTCAGTGCGCTTTAAGCCTTCATATATGTACACCTTACCGATTCTGGCCTTAGTTTCTGTCTCGCCGTTAAGAATGATGACATTCTGCCCGCCAGCAATACGGCCTCTAACAACCCGGCCAATAGCAATACGGCCAACATAATCATCATAGTCAAGGGTAGTGATCATAACCTGAAGCGGCCCATCAATCTCTCCCCTCGGGGCGGGTATTGTTTTCTCAATACATTCAAACAGTGGTTGCAGATTATCGCTATCGTCAGCCATCGCCATTTTAGCAACACCCTCCCGGGCTGCAGCATACACAACCGGGAAGTCAAGCTGCTCATCATTGGCTTCAAGCTCAATGAACAGTTCCAGCACTTCATCAACAACATCTTCTACCCGTTGGTCCGGGCGATCAATTTTATTAATAACTACAATGGGTTTAAGTTTTTGTTCCAGTGCTTTTCTTAGCACGTATTTAGTCTGCGGCATTGGACCTTCAAAAGCATCTACTAACAGCAGTACGCCATCAACCATGTTAAGTACCCGCTCAACCTCACCACCAAAATCAGCGTGGCCGGGGGTATCTACAATGTTAATTTTTGTTTCTTTATACATTACTGCAGTGTTCTTAGACAAGATGGTAATGCCCCGCTCGCGTTCAAGATCATTTGAATCCATTACGCGTTCAGCTACATGCTCATTGGCACGGAAAACATTGCTTTGTTTAAGCATGGCGTCTACTAGAGTTGTTTTGCCATGGTCGACGTGGGCTATAATGGCAATATTACGTAAGTCTTTGCGTTCCATATAAAATGATTGTCCTCCCTATAATGAACAAAAGGATGCTATTTTGCACCCTTTTGTAGTGTCATGCACAATTCACTATATTATACCAGTTCCCATA
>NZ_DATMXX010000126.1:0-5999 GCF_035561255.1 Sporomusa sp.
AGAGACCGGGAGTCCCAAAGAAGGAACTCCAAACAATCATTGTGAATTTTTTAAAAAAGTCAGTACATCTATTGGTAATAGCATATGCGATAGAAAAGAGAAATCGAGTTTTTAGTACCTGTAAAATACTCATAATCTTGCTTTTCCGGTCATTTTGCAAACTTCTATCTTAAGCACTTTTGCTTTCTCAAAAGCATTGTCAATATATTGTACTCCTGCCTCATAAAAATCAGGACTATACTTTTTAACCATGTCTGTAAGCCCTTTTCGTTTTTCTTCAATATCTTCAACAACAATAATTTTCCCAAATACGATAGCTGACTTGTATTTAGTGGCAAATGCTGCTGGCATTAATTCTACTGCATCAACTACAGTAAAACAAATGCGGTCATTTTTATTTATATGAGATGTTTGTAAATAACCTTTTTCTTAGGCAAAGAATCCGGCTACCTCAACAATCCTAAATTCCCTGTCAGCTTGTTCACTTTTTTTACCGGGCCATATATACAGATGCCCAAATAGTATAGCTGCGTATATGGCAAGCTAGACATAAGACTTGCATAATTTTCATAGTCCAAACATTTTTGGGCGCTCTCACTGAAATCGATGACAGTTATTCCTGACTCTTTATTACTAAACAATTTATCACGAATAGCCTTGATCTGATCTTTACTTCCGCCCAAAATTGGAATGGTTTTGTTGGTAATACCCAGATGGGTCTGTCCATCAGCATCTTGAATATCCTGCCCTACAATGTCGGGAAACAAATTGCCCAGACTGATTCCTAGCACGGCGGTCGTATTTGCGATTAACCCTAACGGCAGTTCCTGGTTAATAATCATGACAGTTTTCAATACATTTTTCCTCTTTTCGTCTTATTACTTTCTCACATCCGGTAGGTATTCACCTGATAAGCATTTTCTCAAGTCACAAGGTGGACTAAGATCATCTACTGTAAGCGCAAAAGAAAAACGATAACCAGACCAGCAGTGACTGATTGGGGCCTAAGGTGGGTTGTCGGCGAGAGCATTACCACATAGTGCCAAGGCGGTGTTGGCACAAGACTTGATATATCACGAGGCGTACATGGCAAAGTATATCCTTTCAGCATTTGCTCTTCCCTCCACCTTTTTCTCCATAATAGCAAACGCTCTCTCTGATGTATTGTAAAAAATTGATGACACCAATTTTGGTGTCATCAATTTAATGCTATAGCATCTAGATTCGCAACCAATGGATCTACTACGATTTGATATTCGCTCATAGCTACTCTTACGGTAAATAGCTTAAATTTTTTTCCTCCTCCCTAGGAATCGCAATAAAAAGAGGCCCAAGGTCAAACACCTCATTCCTCTACAAGTCTTGCGATAAAATATCTTGAAGATGTTCTTCTAGCGGTGGTAGATCTTGAATGAGCACTTGCCAGATCATATCATAACACGCCGTCATAGTCATGTGTTACCACGTCACGTAATCCAGCCATTGCCTGCTCTCCGCGCTTGATCGCTTCGCGGACCATCAAGCCAACTTCACTTGTCGTCACGTCGCTCCAATGAGATGTTTGTAAATAACCTTTTTAGTAGACTAATTATAAATGAAGTTTACTGATAAACTCGGCATACATTCGCCTAGGGCGAAACACACCTTTCTTATTTAGCTGGCCCCTCTTACAGCGCAAAAGACCGCCTGTACATGCTTACAATATGGTCTATCTGTACATGAGCAATCACATTCGCCCCAGACAATTTTACCTTGAGTATCTAGTTTCAAGGTGACTGAATAATTTTCTTGAATAGATACTGTCGCGGTATACTCATTATCTTCTTTTGCAAAATACTGTACAACATTGCCGTTCCAGTAACATTCCTGCCCAAGTTCAATAATCTTTCTTTTCATGAAATCATCTTCTCCCTTAGATAATGCCAATATGGATTTATTAAGTTTAAGTCCCGGATGTATGATCCCTGCCCCTAACAACTAAGTCAGGAGCTCCATTAGGACACCAGGGAGTTTGTGAACGTGACTACGGGAGCGCTTTACACGTAATGATTAGGAACACTTTGCCACCGGCTGGTTTTTGCTGGGTATAAACAGAGCTGCGATACCCAATATGATTAGCATTACGGCAATGAAATGGTAGGTATCCCGATAGGCAAGAACACTGGCTTGATGAAGAAGCTGCTGGTATATTTGCCCCATGGCTGTTGTGGTTGCCTGTGAGGCTGGCACACCTAATTCTGTTATTGATTGTGTATAGGCTGCGAGTGCGCTGCCGTAGCCAGGATTAGCGGTTGTTAGGTTTTGTACCAGATTGGCTTGCTCTATTTGCTGATTTTGAGCAAGCCTGGTTGTAACCAGCGCAATGCCGATACTCCCGCCCAGATTGCGCACCATGGCGACAATGGCCGAAGCATTATTGCTTTGTTCGCGGGGAATCTTTGAGAAGGCGAGTGTGCTGGCCGGAACAAAGAGGAAAGGCAAACCCGCCGTTTGCAGGCAGCGGGCGACCGCGAAAGTAGTATAATCAGTCTGGGGAGTTACTAATCCCGTTAACCACATCCCTATGGCATTGATAAACAACCCGAAAGAAATCAAATATCTGGGCTCGATTCGATTAACAAGCTTGCCTACAAAAGGCATCATAAGGAGCGGTAAGATACCGCTTGGCGAAAGGACCAGGCCGGACAAAGTAGCATTGTAACCAAAGTTGGACTGTACCATCATCGGCAATAATGCTGTACTGCCCAATAAAGTAAAGCCAACAAAGAAAAGTATAACGCAAGGCATACTAAAACTGGGAAGCGCAAAAAGTTTTAAATCTACTATGGGATTTTTCTGTTGTAATAGCCAAAAAACTGCCAGAACAAGCCCTACAACGGCAATGCAGGAGAATATTACAATATAGGAACTGTCAAACCAATCTTCCTGCTGGCCTTTGTCCAGAACAAGCTGCAGTGCGCCTAGTCCTAAAGCGACTAAGCCGAGACCTATATAGTCAATAGTACTAACGGGTTTCTTTTGGGTACTTACCGGATCTTGGACAAAAAAATTAACCAGCAAGACGGCTACCAGTCCAATTGGTATATTTATAAAAAAAATCCAGCGCCAGCTAAAGTTATCAGTAAGAAAGCCACCCAAAACCGGGCCTAGTATCGGCGCCAGCACGGTTGTTATACCAGTAATACCAAATGCGATCCCTAACTTTTGCGGGGGAAAACTATCCCGAATGATGGCTTGCTGGACCGGCTGCATTCCGCCGCCCGCCAACCCCTGCAATAATCGGAATACTACCAGCATGGGAAGGGACGTTGAGATGCCGCACATAAAAGAGGTAAAACTAAAACCCACAATGCAAATAACCAGAAAATTCTTGCGGCCTATGAGACTTGCCAGCCACCCGGATATTGGCATAACAATGCCATTAGCTACAAGATAAGAGGTTAAAATCCAGGTGCTCTCTTCCGAGCCTGCGCCAAGAGAACCGGCAATGTGGGAAAGGGCAACATTGGCAATGGTTGTATCGAGAAGCTCCATAAAAGCGGTCAGACTGACGGCAAGAGATACCAGATAAGGATTCGTTTTTGCCGGCGGAGAAAACGCTTTGCTCATAATCTCGCTCCCGTACTTTCTGTACGTACGGTGGGAACCACCGACATGCCCGGTCCCAGATGAAGAGTACTATCCGGCAAACTATCAAATACAATTTTTACCGGCACGCGTTGCACAATTTTAACAAAGTTGCCAGTTGCATTTTCGGCCGGAAAGAGAGAAAAGTAAGAGCCTGTACCGGATTGGAAACTATCCACTTTTCCCTGCAAAATTACATTCGGATAGGCGTCAATGCGTATATCCACAGGTTGACCGGGCCGCATATGTTCTAACTGGGTTTCTTTAAAATTTGCCACTACCCATAATTCTGGGCCAACTAGTGAGGCTAATTGCTGACCTGTTTGCACATAGTTGCCTGGTTCAACACTGCGTTTAGTGATGCGGCCGTCTATGGCGGCGAAAATTCGGGTATTGGCTAAATCGGTTTCTGCTTGTATAAGATCAGCTTCGGCTTGGAGGACTTGGGCCTGTAATTGTTCACTGGTGCTTTGGGCAGCGGCGATAACATTAGGAACAGTAGTTGCCGAGCGAAGATCTGCTCTAAGCTTCTCCAGGTTAGAACGGTTGGATTTTTCTGTTGCGATTGCCTGATCTAATTGTTGTCGCGAGCAGGCCCCGGTCTGAAATAAGTTTTCCATACGTTGTCTGTCACTCAACGCATTTTCCCAGATGGCTTCGGCAGCGGCAACCTGGGCTGAGGCCGCATCTCTGCTAGATGGGGCGGAAACGGCAATGGTATCGCTATTGTTGACGGCGGCATTAGCAGCAGCTTTAGCAGCACTTAATGCCGCTTTAGCCCGATCGCGGCGAATCAGATAATCGGTAGGGTCAATTTCTAGCAGCACATCGCCGGCCTTAACCAACTGATTATCCTGGACGTATAAATTCTTTACATAGCCTTGTACTTTTGGACTTATTATGACTGTGCGACCATCAATTGCGGCGCTATCAGTTGATACCTCGCTGCAATGAAGATAATAGTAGACTCCGCCCCCCATGAAAATCGCCAGGGCAACCAAAAATATTTTAATAAATTTTTGAGGCAGTCTCATAAAGTCGTCCTTCCCTTCCTGTTTTACCAAACTATTTGCAAGATTTCATCTAACTTCCTAGCGGACTTGTACCGTTTTTTTTACCTTGGCTAATGAAATAGTGAATATCACTCCTATAATTAAGATACTTACAGTAGGAAGAAAAGCCTGAGACCAACGACCGTCAGCTGTTATGTAGCCAAATAAAGGAGTTGCAACTAAATTCGCAACACTTTGCATCATAGCCATTACCCCCATGCCAAGTCCTGTCAAAGCACGATTTCCCATAACTACAGGAACCATAGCGAATATTAGCGCACAGGTAAAACCGGTAATAAAGCCGATTACAGCCAAATAGCTGACAAGAACTGCTTGTGGCACCAAGAAACCAATCGGATATGTCAAAGCTGATAAGACAGCGCACGCTATTAAAATTGAGTTCTGTTTTCTGGTTTTAGTCAGCAGAAAGCCGGCAAGGATGCCACCCGGGACACTCCATAAAAACCCTAAACTTGCGTATGAATTGGCGGTTATCTGGCTAAAGCCAAACGCCTCGCGAAAGTACGTTGGTGCCCATGTTAGAAAACCAAGGCTGCCAATCATCATAAATAAGAAAGAAAAACCCAACAACCATATTTGGGGCGTCTTGAGTCCTGCAAGATAAGGAGTCGCAGCGGTAAAATTACTCGCACGGCCATAACGTTCGCCGGCCGAGGGTTTCTTTACGACGATTGCATAGACAACTAAAGCAATCAGGGCTAGAATTCCGCCGAACCACCAGCTGCCCCTCCAATTACCAAATGCTTCTGTTATTGGGTGTGAGATGTTATAAGCAATGGTACTGCCAACTGGATACCAGGTCGCCCAAACTCCCATCGGAAGACCTAACTTGTCATGCCTGAAGTACATGGCAATTACAGCCGGAGCGATAACAGCAATCAGGCTTAAGCCTACTCCTTCAATGATTCGCCCTGCCATTAAAATAAACAGAGTCGACGTCGTGGCTCCTACAATACAGCCCGCAAAGATACAACTCAGTCCAACTATGCCGCTGCTTCTTGGCCCAAAGCGGCTTAATAAAACTGCTGCGGGCAAAGCCATAATTATACCGGTCAGAGCAAAAACTGACATTAGAAAACCACCAACTGTTGCATTCACCTGAAATTGTTGCATTAACACTCCCATGAGCGGCGGTACTTTAAATTGATTTAAAATTACAATAACACTTGCTAGATAGACCACAAATACAATAGTCCACTCTTTTCGCAAAATAATCACCCTTTATAATTACTTATAGAAAGATTATAAACGCTAGCAAAGTAGCCAGAAATTGACTCTCTCCAAGACATTTTCTTGTTC
>NZ_DATMXX010000127.1:0-3731 GCF_035561255.1 Sporomusa sp.
TGATTATACATTGTATTACGGTTTACTGAATTTTGCAAGAGGTATTTTTATTTAATACAGAACTATTTACAGTTTTTCCGCTACGGATTTTGCCTGCATAAAAAGCAGTAGATAGTCGGCACCACCAGCTCTAGAGTAAGTGCCTGACATATTAAAGCCACCAGAAGGATGAATGCTAATAAGTGAACCGTGCATTTTCGGTTGAGGTACAGGTTGCCGGCATGGAACTTAAGGGCGTCTACTTCTGATAGGTTAGATAATCAGACGACAGATGGTTCAATATATAGTTCACCGCGAGCAAATCTTTCTGCACTAAACATGCCTATAGGAATATCAGTAGATAATCCGAGAACCGTCTGGGCCATAAGTTTACCAACCATTGGAGCGATCATAAAACCGTGACCGCTAAAACCAGCAGCGGTATATAAGCCCTGAACATGGGCATCCTGACCAAGAATTGGTGTCCGGTCTGGACACATATCATAGAGACCTGCCCATTGCCTGATGACATTTAGCTGAGCAAGCGGTGGTAATACTTTGGTAATTCGCTTAGCCATCTCAGTCAGAAACTGCCAGCTTGATGTAGTGTTAAAGGTCTCAGGCTCGTCGGGATGGCCAATACCCATGATAAAGCTGCCATGAGGGGTTTGTTGACAATATAGATTATGGTAAAAACACATAACCATCGGGGTTTGCATGGGTTCCACCGGTTCAGTGACAAGTATTTCATGCCGCTCCGGAAAAATGGGCAACTCAATACCTGCCATGCGGCCAACCATTTTAGCATAACCACCTGCGGCATTAATAACTGTGTTAGTAGCAATATTGCCCTTGTCCGTGTGAACAGTTGTTACTTTTCCTGCTTCGACGGTTAAACCTGTGACCTCAGAATAGGTATAAAACTTAACACCTAAACGGGCGGCGGCTTTGGCGTACAGGCTAGTTACCTTAAACGGGTTGGCATGGCCGTCTTTAGGGCAGAAAGTAGCTCCAAGGAGCGCTTCGGTATTTAAGTGAGGTACAATTTCTTTTGCCTCTGCCGGTGTTGTCCAGCGGGCTGGAATATCAAGTGAATTTTGTAGTCTGAGATTTTTCTTAAACTGTTCGACCATTTTTTCAGTATAAGCGAGCAGGAGATAGCCGCCTTGCTTAAATTCAATGTCACCATCGACCGCTAATAGTTCAGGCAAGTTTTCCAGCATTTTGACACTCTCACGGGACAGCAGGCAGTTGGTTTCCGTGCCCCACTGCATCCGGACACCCGCGCCGCACCGGCCTGTTGCACCGCTGGCAAGATAGCTGCGCTCAATTACGGCAACTTGCCCGGCGCCGGCTTTTGCCAAGTTGTAAGCAATAGAACAGCCGACAACACCGCCGCCGATAACCACGACATCAGCCTGTTTAATCATGCTTATCACCTCCGGCAGCTAGCGAACCTAAGGTGATTGGTGCTGTCGGTGGCCGGAAAGTTGGCAGGACAACGTCGCCGGTATTGACTTTTAAAGCTTTGGCCAGTTCTTGCGCTATTAAAGGTGTACAAGTGCGGCCCTGGCAGGGGCCCATGCCGCATCTGCATTCGCGTTTTAGTTCTTCCAAATTATGTTTCCCCTGATTGATAAGCTTTTGGATGTCTTCGAGAGTAATGTCTTCGCAGCGACAGATAATGACCGGTTCAGTCATGGTTAGCCTCCTTCTGTATGACAATGCCCCGTATGTCCATAGCCAGTGTTTTGGGGACAGTTACCCACACCACAGTTGTTTTATTAGTATTTTGCTGTACTCTTTTTACCTGAGAGAGTGCAACTTTTTCGCCATTTCGGTTTAAGGCGTTCACCATCTGACCGGCAACCGGCAGGGGCAAATATTCATATGGCAGTTTAACCAAAGCCTCATCTGTATTGGAAGAACAGTCCACAACAAAGATAGATAGACCCGGGCAATGCGCAAGGCAGATACCGCAGCCGTTGCACTTGCTTTCATCAAGTACAGGGCGTTCATTAATATCTGAGCCGATTGAGATGGCACCTCGCGGACAGGCCTCGACACATGGGTTGCAGGGAATGTTTTGAAAACACTCAAATACAGCTACCGGGCCGTGGCTGAGTCTCTCTGGCGCCGGTAGTACGCTGTTGATATCAGCGGGTGTGGGTACTCCTGTCTGTTCAAGCATTGCGTATCACCTCGCATAAAGTTTCACTATGGTCATTTATGGTTACTTTGGCAAGGCCTGAGCGGATTTTAGCACTAACATTGCCGGCTCTGAGAGCTGCCAATTGGTTTTTGGCTTCTTCATAATCTGTCGACTTGACGGCCGCTGTATGTCCCAAACTGGCGGCTGCCGCCAAACCGGCCAATTTGCCTTCAACCATGGCGGCAGAGGCCTCTTCAACCCCGGCGACATCACCAGCCACATAAATATCAGGATGAGTAGTCAAAAGACTGGAATTGCGGAAAGGTACGTAGCCGCCTAATTCCGGTACATAGGCCATCTTACAGCCTGCCTGCCACAACAATTCAGTCAGCGGTGTCAGACCAACAGCCAGACATAGGCCGTCAGCCTGGATGTCTAGATCTGTCCCCGGTATTTGTTGCCAGTTAGTATCTAACCGGCAGATGGTAGCCCCGGTAAGTGCCGGTGAGCCATAAGCCGCTTTAACTGTGTGATTTGTGTAGATAGGGATACCTGCTCGCCGTATTTTGGCAGCATGGACTAAATAACCACCGATCTTAGGGGCTGCTTCGATAATTCCGGCAACCTCAACACCTGCCTGCAGCAGCTGATAAGCAACTATCAAACCAATATTACCTGCACCAACCATCAATAGGCGATTGCCTGGCATAACACCATAAACATTCATCAGTGTTTGCACGGCTCCGGCACCATAAACGCCTGGCAGGTCGTTGCCTGGAAATGCTAATGTCTTTTCTGATGCCCCCGCAGCAACGATAATTTTCTTCGCGGTAATAGTGATAAAGCTATCATGATGTTTAACAGTTAATATGCCGTCTTCCTGATAGTAACCCAGTACGGTGGCATTATTCCAAACAGTTATATTGTCAATCTCCAGTGCCTGGTTGATTAGTAATGCGGCTATGTCAATGCCTCGTTCGCCGGCATACTCACTTTTTGAGCCGAAAAATTTGTGGGTTTGTTTAATAAGCTGGCCGCCATAGTATTCGGCACGCTCAATCAATAACACGCGGGCACCTGAGTTCCCGGCATGAATGGCTGCCATGAGTCCGGCAGGACCGGCGCCGATAATGGCAATATCTATATTCATGGCAGTTTACCTCTTCCTATTTGAGTTTCGACAGTCATCCCCTCCTGAAGAGGTTCAACACATACCCGTACATTAGGCATGCCATTGACGACCATTAAACATGACGAACAGTTGCCAATTGCGCAGAATATCCCCCGCGCCCGGTTGAGCTCATGACTGTGTCTGAGTACTGTGATGCCAGCGGCATGCAGTGCAGCTGCAATGGGCTCACCGGTATAGCCTTCAAGCTGCTGTCCATTGAAATTAAAATGAACCTTGTTTTTTTCTGGAAATGATAAAATTGGATGATTGATGATACGCATAGACTACACCTCCTTGTTATTTACTCTAATGCAAGAAACATGCCAGCGGTTGAATAGTAACAAAAAAGATTGCTTTATCAGAACTCGCAATGTTAGCGTACTGTCATTGCGAGTATAGCCGACGCGGCAATCCAGGATTGTGTGGCTA
>NZ_DATMXX010000128.1:0-3038 GCF_035561255.1 Sporomusa sp.
AAAATAACCCGGCGAATGGCCGGGTGTTTACTTAACTGCTTTTAGTTGGTGAATAGCTACTTCTTGCTGGAATAACGGGTTATTCAGTACGTCAAACTTAGCGCTCAATTCAGCAGTATCCTCTTTGGTGGCCGCTTTGCCGGTCAGTACGTTGAGGTTGTGGCCGATGTTGTGAGCCTGGGCGTTTAATTCCTCAGTCCGGTGCAGCAGGGCTTTGATGAAATCAGTGTTTTCGTGCTGCTGACCTTCTATGTTGCCGACGGTAGTTTTTAGTTCTGAAATATCGGACTTGATAGAGCTTACTTCACTTTGAATCTGCTCTTGTCCTGACTTTAGAGATTTTACCGCTGTGAGCAGCTGCTTTAACAATTCTTCCATGCTGCCCCTCCCTTTGTATTGCTGTATTACCATTGTACTCTTTGAGGCCGGGATGGGCAAGCCTGAAACTATGTTCCCAGCATTTCTTTTACGAGTTAAGAGCCAATCTGTTTAAGGTCTGGTGTTGAGGATGATATTCTGACCAAAAGTCCAGGTTTATGGTCTGTTGGTTTATAGCGGGCGGGACAGTATTCAATGTGCAGAAAAGATGGGCAAGATTGTATCTATAGCTGTGTTAAAAAGTATATTGAATAAGGCGTTTGAACAGTACGTTTTTGACAGAGTGGACAATATCCTCGGTACCGCCAATAATGTTAATCCTAAATACTGTAAAGCAACAGCAACGGTTGGTTCTGTACTAGCAGAGCTTATGGCAATTGCCAGTGCGCTGGAAGAGCAGCGTCCTAAATTGCTTCGGCTGGTGATGGATTTTGAATCTGCCGCTACCTATGAGTCTGCACTTCAGCTGAAATTGTTTATAGAGAGGGTCTGCGGGCTTGCTGCAGAGTCCGGCAGGAGTTCAGCGCTTTTATTCTGGAGAAAACAGCCTTATAATGGCAGTGGCTTTTATTTTTTGAGACTATAGACCTATGTAAGTGATTTGCAGAGTAGTCGATATAAAAGTAAAAGCAAAACCCAAAGGAGTGTTACAGGTGTTTTTCATCTACGAATTAGCTAAACAGCAGATTGTAATCAAGCATCGGCGCTGGCCAATATGTAAAACCCTGCCGGTTTTGGCCTTAATAGCTTATTTGGTGTTTCAACCATTATGATGATAGTTAACCCCGGACTTCAGTCTGGGGGATTTTTATTTTGTCTTGTAATTCTAAGCACTTGCCTTTTTATAGTATAATTAGATAAAAATAGCTTTCAATTGAGGAGAAAGATATGGAATTCTTAAAATCAATGGGTTATTTCATTCTTGCAGGATTGTTTGAA
The DNA here is from genome assembly GCF_035561255.1 of Sporomusa sp. Lineage (GTDB taxonomy): Bacteria > Bacillota > Negativicutes > Sporomusales > Sporomusaceae > Sporomusa. Next base: position 1,318 of record NZ_DATMXX010000128.1, read on the forward strand.
ATTGGCGGGGGATACCTGATATGGCTTTGGTTGCGCGAGGGAAAGGGGATTACCTATGCAGTTGCGGGCGCAATTATACTTATTATGTATGGAGTGATTCCAACACTACAACCTGCCAATTTTGGCCGGGTTTATGCAGCTTATGGAGGCGTGTTCGTAGTCCTGTCGATTTTATGGGGATGGGGCATAGATAAGGTTATCCCTGATAAATTCGACATTATTGGAGGCATTATTTCTTTACTTGGTGTGCTAATTATAATGTATTGGCCTAGATGAGACATGATTAGCCCCCAGGGAACCGGCGGTCTTTTACCATAATCTAACACTGTTTTGCGAAGAAAATGATGCTATAATTAAACCATAACAACATAAGGAAGTGTATGTATGAGAATTGTAGCAAAAAAAGTAATTATATACTCAATGCTTGGCTTAATGCAAGTTGGAATGTTCTCTTCGATAGCTGCAGCCGCCCCAGGCTCCTTACATAATGATAACCCGCAACGAATAGTACAACTTGACCGGCATGATCGACATGATCGGGACCGGCATGAACGGGATCGGCGGCGAGAGCATGATGAACGATTGCGCCGGGAACATGAACGGCACGAACAGGAAATGAGGCGTCGCCCGTTTGAAAGTAGAAGGGAATGGCATGAACGGCAAAGACGTGAAAACGAACGTCATAACCGTGAATTGCATGAAATAGGAGCTTTTTTGCTCGGCCTTGTAATTGGTAGAGCGTCAAACGATTAAAAATGCCTTTCTATATTTATAGCCGTATCCTTTGGGATACGGCTTTTGTCTCGGTAATTTGTATCGCTCCCTGTTGTTAGACGCATACTAACCCTGCGATTTTTGATCAAAGATATGTATTGTGAAATATAGTGAGGTTGTCCTAAACTATACTCATAAAAGTAGCCAAAACTATATAACAACGAGGTATTGTTGATAGTGGGTTGCTAAAAGTCTGAAGAGAAATGTGAAAGGGTATTAGCAGGGTACTTGGCCTTGAATTTAGGCCGTAAGGAGTAGCGATGCAGATGGGAACTATTCACGAATCAGCCCGGCAAGTCCTGCAGGCGCAAGTGGAGTTTGGCAGATTGAGAGAGGAGGCGTGGCTTGCAGACTCTCTGTGGTCCTGGCAATGGTGGTTGCTTGTGGCCCTCTTAGTTCTGCCGTGGATAGTATGGTGGCGCCTAGTGGACCGAAAACGGCTTAGCGAAATATGCCTGTTCGGAATGTTTGTTCTTGCGACTGCTTCCTGGATGGACGAAATTGGCACAGATCTAATATTGTGGTATTATCCCTATAAAATTATTCCCTGGTATCCACAGTTGGTTCCGATCAATTATTCAGTACTGCCTATCGTCTATATGCTCATATACCAGTATGCGCCCAAATGGTCTTCATACATTTTGGCAATGGTCGTCATGTCTGCACTCTTTTCCTGGGGTGCTGAACCGATGCTGGCGTTTATGGGTATATATCAAGTAGTAAAATGGAAATTTAGTTACTCCTTCCCGGTGTACCTGTTAATTGCCATCAGCCATCGGTGGCTGCTTGAACGGATATTAGCTACTAGCAGGAAATATGGGGGACAGTAGAAAGCTGTAAATAATTAAGATACAAGTGTATTAATTGATAATTACCCTACAGTTCAGAAACTAATGAGCTGTAGGGTTTTGTTGTTACGATGATGCGGCGTCCATCATCTTTCCGGA
>NZ_DATMXX010000129.1:0-11769 GCF_035561255.1 Sporomusa sp.
TATAACGAGGCCATTGCCGGTTGCAATGAATTAATCAATGGATTTAAGGATAGTGACAATAGTGAAATCAGGCTTCAGGTCGCTAAAGCTTTATTAAACAAACGTTATCTTTTTACTGAGTTAGGGAAAGAGGAAGAGGAATTTGCTGTTTGCAATGAATTGATCAACGGATTTAAAGATAGTGATAATAGTGAAATCAGAAGCATGGTCGCTGACTCTTTATTTAACAATGGCCTTTTTCTGGATAAATTAGGGAAATATGAAGAATCACTTGCTGTTTATGATGAGTTGGTAAATGAATACAAAGATTATAAAAATAAGGAAATCAGGAATCGGGTGGGATTGGCCTTATTCAGAAAAGGTTTCCTCTTGGGTAAACTTGGGAGAGATAAAGAAGCAACAGAGTTTATAGAGAACTGGTAGGAGTAATTTTAGGGTCAGGCTTGAGTTATTCAGAAGTTGATTTATTTTTATTAAGGTACGACTTTCTTTAGTTGGTTTTGCTTGATAAAGAGGTAACGTTCAACCCTCTTATTAATTACAAGGGGGTGAACGGTTTTACACCTATATATCCATACTTATGGCTGATTGGGAGCCATCGGAAACAAATGCTTATACTATCCAGCTTAAAGTTTTCTTGCTTTGATAACGAAGGTTACAGGAAACATCTTAGCTCTTTTTACGAGATCACTGTTTTCATCCCGCAATTGCATTATTTCATTGTTGGTTTCCTCAATCATTTGTTCAATAACAAACCCTGCTTTTGCCAACGCATTCACATAGGTTGATAGTTTGCGGTCCGATAATGTTAGCGTACCTTGACAAAGATCAAGAGATACCGAATACCAGGATTCATCGAAATAACATTTGTTAAAAGCAAGCATATTATTTTCTTCAACAACACATTTGTGTATAGGATGAGACCAACTGAAAATAAATACGCCGTCTTTTTTGAGGTAAGAAGCGATCCGGTAAAAAGTACCAGCAAGGTCGGTTGTCCAGCCTATGGCGTAAATCGAATAAACAAAGTCAAAATAATCCACGGGTATGTCACATTCTTCTTCCATGGGAGAACAGATCAATTTTGCTGAAAGACCGCACGCCGTCAAATGTTGCTTTGCCTTTTCGATTTGTTTTTCTGATATATCCATACCCCATAGTTCAGATGCTTTGCGATCCCCCTGATATTGCAAGGATTGACCGTTTCCACAGCCTATCTCTAACATCTTTTTTCCTGAGACATCGCCAAAAAGTTGGCATTTTTCTTCTGAGACAAATGCTCCATAAAAAGGAAGCACGATTGCTCCTAAAAAGTCATTTCCTTTTTTATCCCAATAGCAGCTGTTTGTTTTATAAACACTATACTTGTTCATCATGATGAACTCCACTAATATAAATTTTGCTCGTTGCTCATTTGTTTACCTATTATAACGTACACACACCATACAAATAAGGTTGTGCAAAAAAAACGGACTGCGTATTCCGGACTATCCGGACGGCGAATCCGGCCAAATCCGGACACCGTTCCGGCAACATGCGGACAGTAAATCTGGAGACATCTGGACACTTGTCGGTTAGTCTGATCATATTCTTATGTATGTTCTATTTCAATAACAGATTATCATTTATTGGGTTTGGATCATTTTTTCCGTCAACAGAAGACAGGGGAACGGCGGTACTAGCTTCTTTTATCCTTTCGATAAATCCTTCCCCAAGACACAACCACCGTCCCTGAGTCTGACAAATTTAAACGAAAAGCCAGCAGAGTGTACCCTGCTGGCTAAAATTTCCTGTATAATGGAAAAGGGACGAGCGGCGAACTCGTCCCTAAACTGAATATAGGAGGGTGAGTGCTATACACTTGAAAACGAAATGGTTTAGGCTAACCGTTTCAAGCGGTGCTCTATAGGTGATAAAATCATCCATGAAGTTACCAAATAGCCTCCTGTATTCCCGAACGTCCCTGTTACGAGCAGGGGCGTACTTAATATCCTATGTATATTATAACCGTTTTATTATTATTTTAACAAGGTGTTTTTGGGACGGTTTTTTTATATATGTGCGAAAACAATAATTTTGCGCATTGTGGTGGAACCCAAATACGACAGGGCTCCATACTTCAGCGAGGGCTTGGCTTCGGTCAAAGAAAATGGGCTTTATCCGCCAGGGGCCGGTACCTCATGCTGCATGAGTGGTAAATAATATGTGGACAAATAGAAATAAGCAAAAAGATGGATAAAAGCAGGATTTATACTGGCTAATAATCCCTGCGAAAGTTCTTTGCCGGAATGTGAGTTGGAGGAACAACCTCATGAATGAGTATATCAAGATAAAGAATGCACGGATCCATAACTTAAAAGGTATTGATGTGGAAATTCCCAAAAATAAGCTAACCGTGATTACCGGCATATCGGGAAGCGGCAAGTCCAGTCTTGCCTTTGATACGCTCTACGAAGAAGGCAAAAGGCGATATTTAATGTTTTCAGGTACGCAGTTTATGATAGACAGTGCACCGATGTTTGACCGTATATCCGGGCTTTCACCAACCGTTGCGGTAGAGCAGCGTATTATCCGTCAATCCAATCCCCGCAGCACAGTTGGAACAAGAACAAAAATAAGCAATATGCTTGCCATGCTATTCGCAACAGCTGGGGAACGCGACAACAAATACGATGATGGACAACCGCTTTCTGTGGAGATGTTTCAGAGAAATTCTCCTAAAGGTATGTGTGTGAAATGTTTGGGCACCGGGATTGTCAAAAGGCTTGATGAAGAAAAACTGTTTGCGGATATGTCACTAAAAATAGAGGATGTTGCACTTGGTCTGGGTAAGCGGGGAAGCACTAAAAAAATGCTTGACAGCTTTTACAAATACCATAACCTTTTACCAACACAAAAATTAGCCACGCTAACGGCTGAACAATTATTCTATTTGCAATACGGCGATAATGGCAAGTCCGCTTTCATGGGGTTTGTACCGTGGATAACACATATTACAAACGGCGCCTTCTCTATATCAGGCCGGCTTGAAGATCTGTTAACCGACGCCGGCTATATGAGTCGATGCTCTTGTCCTAAATGCAGCGGCACAGGGCTTGGTGAACAGGCGTCGCATACGTTGATTATGGGGAAAACTGTTGCTGAGCTTGAAAAACTGTATATCAAAGACCTATGTATATTTTTGAGTAACGCCGCCTTCAGGCAAACACCGTTATTGGCTGAAATACTTGCCAAGCTGAACTGTATGGTTGACGTCGGTTTGCATCATCTTGCACTTTCACGCCCTGTTCCTACACTCTCCGGCGGCGAAATCCAAAGGTTATTCTTAGCTTCCTATATTATCGCCGAAATGGATAGCATTATTTTTATATTTGACGAACCAACAATCGGACTGCACGCCGTGGAAAAAGCGCAGCTAATTCAAATTCTCAAAAATCTTGTTGACCGTGGCAACACAGTAATAACTGTTGAGCATGATGAAACCTTTATGCGCAGCGCCGATTATATTATCGATTTAGGGCCAAACGCTGGAATCTATGGCGGTGAACGGATTTTTCAAGGCTCCTTTGACGAGTTTTTGCGCTGCAGCCATTCCAATACAGCCCCCTATTTGAGCAGCGACAGCCTTTTTACTATTAAAAGAACGTATAAACCTATCAATGCACAGAAAATCCTACGAATAGAAAATGCCTGCTTACATAATCTGCAAAATGTTAGCGCCAGCATTCCATTGGGCTTACTGGTTGGCGTTGCGGGAGTGTCCGGCAGCGGCAAATCGAGCCTTATTGCCGATACCCTTGTTCCCAAGCTAAAGGAAATCTTGAATACAAAATGTGTGATGGATGAGGAGGATGACGAAACTGCCTATGAAGTCGATACTGTTGCAATCAGCGGAACCGAATACATAAAAAAATGCCTCGTTATCGATCAAAAGCCAATCGGTAGAAGCCGCACTTCCTGTCCTGCCACCTATACAGGTATGTTTGACCGCATTCGTACGTTGTTTGCGAAAGCAAGCGGACTGCCGGCAGGGTTGTTTACCGTCAACTCTCAAGGCGGCTGTAAGCTGTGCAAGGGGGACGGCGAGCTGCATTATCATGTGGGCTTTGGAAATTTTATTAATTTAGAGTGTGAAGCCTGTGGCGGTACAGGCTTTGTTCCCGCAGCATTGGAAGTAATTGTTGATGGCAAAACTATCAGAGATGTTTTATCCTTAACAGTTGACGAGGCAGCGGCGTTTTTCAAAGATAAGGATAAACCTATAGAAAACATGCTCACTACACTGTTACGCGTTGGTATGGGCTATATCACTCTTGGCCAGAAAACACCCACAATATCCGGTGGCGAAAGCCAACGGATTAAACTGGCGAAAGAACTGGCAAAAGGGCAAAATGCCAAAGATACCGTGTATATATTGGACGAGCCCACCACCGGTCTTGCTTTTCACGACAGTTTGCGGCTTATGGAGCTGATGCAGGAGCTTGTAGATAAAGGCAATACCGTTATTGTTACCGAGCACGACCCGTATGTGCTGTCAAACTGCGATTATCTAATCGAAATGGGCATTGGCGGCGGTAGTGAGGGCGGCAATATAATTGCGACGGGGAATCCTTCGGAATTGAGAACCAACAACAATTCTATTATCGGGCGGTATTTAAAATGAATGAGGAGCTTGCGAGCTATATAGACGGATATATAAAACAAAAACGATACCGGCTGATTAACAGCATTTTGCTGTATAAGGATTCCGAACTTGTCCTGGCCAGATATTACAACAGATGTAATGAGCACAGCCGCAATAACATTAAATCTATTTGGAAAAGTATTATGTCCATTTGTGCAGGCATCTGTTTGGATAAAGGGTATATTAAGCACCTGGATGAGCCGATTGCAAATTATCTGGATGAGTTTGCTGACAACATTCATCCCTATCATAAATTGATTACCATTCGGCACTTGCTTACCATGTCGTCGGGAATCTATTGGCATAGTGGCATTCATTATCACTGCCCAATGCTTGAACAGCTTTGGCGAGTGGAAAACTGTATAGGGCAGCTTGCGGATACGGCTATGGCTAATGTGCCGGGAACAACATTTGTGTATAAAGAGTGGGATGTTATATTACTGTCGGCGATTATCGGCAAAGCAACAGGAACGAGTGCGTATCTATTTTGTAAAGAAAATCTATATGAGCCGCTTGGAATCACAAGCGGCTCCTGGGCCCAATTTACAAATGGCGTTGATTATAACATAAGTAAAAATCCGAATTATGAAGAACAGTCCAACCTATCAGCCTGTGACCTTGCCAAAATCGGCTTTTTATTTTTGGATAACGGCAAAGATATTATAAGTGAGAGATATATCAGGGAAGCTGTTTCGCCGTCGCTAAATGCGAAAGAGTATGGTTTTCTATGGTGGTTGTTTGATGGCGGTTACGCTTGCCGCGGTTATGGCGGGCAGGAACTGAATATACTGCCGGAGAAAAACATAGTGTATGTGATTCAAGCAACCCCGTCCGCACAAAGCAAATGTTATGCAGATGTTTTTGATAACTGTGTCCTCGGCCCATTTTGTTAACTGCATTGGCCGCTATATTAGGTATGATCCCCCTTGCTTCCAGCGTCTTTTGGGGAGCTTTGGCTATAGCTATTGCGGTACCTCTAAAAATAAGTGCAGCCTGCATAACCGCATTAGAACCAGGCTTACTCTTATTGCCAAAGGTTAAGCATGGTGTACTAGGTGATGTAAAGATAGGTTTATTGGTGTTAAAAGCAGGTATTGAAGGTTCGATTGCTGCTGCCAAAATAAACTTGTCGCTAATCAAGGATGATACACTTGTCAAGGGATTTCAAGTCCGAGTTGCTGCTCTACATGTTAAATTTGATATGTTAAAAACTAGCTTACGGTAAATTTGCTAAACCAAGCGAAGTCTAATACTACCAACTTATATGGTGTAAAATGCGTAAATTTAAAATCTGCAAAAGCAGCCGTGGCGGCTGCTTTTTTCTATACTGTTTAATTATCAAATGTGTGATATACGTCACTGCTTCCTGTAGGTGCAACGATTACAATTAAGTAAAAGATGATATCTTCCAGGGTAAATAATAACCAGATTATTACTGGATTATGCTGAACTCATAAGTGGTTTAAAAAAGGAGGGAATACAGATGATTAGAAAAATTATTAACATCGACCAAGAGAAATGTAATGGCTGCGGACTTTGTATAAATGCTTGTCATGAAGGTGCTCTACAGTTAGTTGACGGAAAAGCAAAATTGATCGGCGATTCCTACTGTGATGGCCTGGGAGCATGCCTGCCAGAATGCCCAACAGGCGCTATAACGATAGAAGAGCGGGAGGCAACCGCTTTTGACGAAGAGCTGGTAAAACGCCATCAGGAAGCAAAACCGGTCCAGACTGAGGCTCCCAAGCTGGCTTGCGGGTGTCCGGGAAGCAGCGCTAAGCTAATTGACCGTCAAAATTCTGCCAGTCACGTACCCGAACAATCAATAGAAATAAAGTCCCAACTGCGCCAGTGGCCCTGCCAGATAAAGCTTGTTCCCGTCAATGCTCAGTATTTCGATAATGCCCAGCTATTGATTGCGGCAGATTGCGCAGCTTATGCTTATGCTAACTTTCATCATGATTTTATGAAGAATAAAATTACCCTGATTGGCTGTCCTAAATTAGATGATGCCGATTATGCTGATAAACTGACAGCAATTCTTAATGCACATGAAATCCGGAGTATCACAGTATTGCGCATGTCAGTACCCTGTTGTGGAGGCATCGTTACTGCTGTTAAACAGGCTCTAAGTAATAGCGGAAAAATCATTCCCTGGCAAGTTGTTACCATCAGTACAGATGGCGATGTTTTGGAAGAGACCTAAATGATCGTGATTTGCGTCACAGTCAATAGACTAAGCTTTCACTATAATTGTTATCAACAGTATTTCTAATGTTAATGTATTTAAGGAGGAGAAAATATGTCAATGTTTTGTTACCAATGTCAAGAGACCGCTAAAGGAACAGGCTGCACCATGCGTGGTGTCTGTGGTAAAACTGCTGATGTTGCTAATCTGCAGGATCTATTAATTTACACAATCAAAGGGATCTCAGTATATACGCTGACGGCACGCCAGGCAGGCATTGCCACCCCCGCTGCTGATAAGTTCATCATGGAAGGCCTCTTTGCCACCATTACCAATGCTAACTTTGATAAAGAGCACTTTATTACGCTCATTAAGCAAGCTTTAAGCGTGCGCGAAGATGTGAAAGCTGCTTTAGTAAAAGCCGGTGTAGCAATAGAAGCTGCAAATAACAGTACGAAATCCATCTGGCGGAAAGTAACTGAATGGTTCTCAGGTGATGGGGCGGCAGAAGCTTCTCATGACAGCACTCTGTGGTTTGCTGATAATGCGGCGACCTTTGAAGAAAAGGCAGCCACAGTCGGAATTCTGGCAACGGAGAACGAAGATGTCCGTTCGCTGCGTGAATTGCTAACTTATGGTGTAAAAGGAATAGCTGCTTATGCTGAGCATGCCTATACATTAGGCTATAAGGAAGATGCCATTTTTGCCTTTATGCAAAAAGCGCTTGTTGCTACTACCAATGATAAATTAACTGCCGACGAGTTGGTTGCTTTGGTGATGGAATGCGGCAAATACGGCGTCGATGTTATGGCTTTGTTGGATAAAGCCAATACCAGCACCTATGGCAACCCGGAGATTACCAAGGTCAATATTGGCGTGAGAAATAACCCGGCCATTCTCATAAGTGGTCATGATTTAAAAGACCTTGAAGAACTGCTGGAACAAACCAGAGGCACCGGCGTTGACGTATATACTCATGGTGAGATGCTGCCTGCTCATTACTATCCGGCTTTTAAGAAATATGACAATTTTGCCGGTAACTATGGCAATGCCTGGTGGTTACAGGACAAAGAATTCGAAACCTTCAATGGTCCGATCCTGATGACTACCAACTGCCTGGTGCCGCCTAAGCCCAGTTATAAAGACCGAGTGTATGTAACCGGCGTGGTAGGCTTCGAAGGACTTAAGCAAATTGGCGAGCGGGTCAATGGGAAGCCTAAAGACTTCTCCACCGTTATTGCTCATGCCAAAAAGTGCCTACCGCCAAAAGAATTAGAGCAAGGCGAGATTGTCGGTGGTTTTGCTCACAATCAAGTATTGGCTCTCGCTGATAAAGTAGTGGACGCAGTCAAGAGTGGTGCCATTAAACGCTTCTTTGTAATGGCTGGTTGCGATGGACGCATGAAGAGCCGGGATTATTATGCCGAATTTGCCAAAGCACTGCCGCAGGACACTGTCATTCTGACAGCCGGGTGCGCCAAGTACCGTTACAACAAGCTGCCTCTTGGTGACATCGGTGGTATTCCCCGGGTACTGGATGCCGGACAATGCAATGACTCGTATTCCCTCGCCATAATTGCCTTGAAACTTAAAGAGGTATTTGGTCTGGATGATGTTAATAAACTGCCGATATCATACAATATTGCCTGGTATGAGCAAAAAGCCGTCATTGTACTCCTCGCTCTGTTATATCTTGGTGTAAAAAATATTCATCTCGGACCAACGCTGCCTGGTTTTCTTTCACCGAATGTAGCCAAGGTTCTTGTTGAGACCTTTGGCATTGGCGGTGTTACCAATCCAGAAGAAGATATCAAAATGTTCATGGCTTAAGTCCTTAGTAATTGTAAGAGTAGGTTAATGTTTAATAAGTAGTCTGTATTCGCCTAGACTTTGGTTTAGGCGAATATTTTTTGATATTATTCTTGCCAAAGCAGCAATCGGGCGAAATGATATGCGTTCCTTGATCTCAAGGATGCGCTCTAATAGAGCTGTGACCCAAAATGCGGTGTGCTCTCATCTAACCCTTAAATTCGGTACGCAGCCAGGATATCACTGAAGGGACCGTTGTCAGTAAATAGTCAATATCCTCTTCGCTGTTATGCTCGTTTAGTGTAATCCGCAGGGTACCATGGGCAAGTGATTCGGATGCGCCTGTTGCCAGCAATATACGCGAGGGCTTGATAGCGCCTGCGCTGCAAGCGCTTGCCGAACTGGCAAAAATGCCCTCCTTGCTTAATGTTGTAACGATGGGCTTTTTATCCATTCCCTCAAAGGCAAAAGAAGCATTTCCCGGCAAACGGTTTTCCGGATCACCTGTCAGGTAGGAGCCGGGAATCTTCAGTATTCCCTGGATAAGCCTGTCTCTCATGGCGATAATTTTTCTGTGATTATCCTCCATATGGGTTACGGCTTCTTCCAAGGCAACTGCCATACCCACTATACCCGGTACATTTTCAGTTCCGGATCTTGAACCTTTTTCCTGTCCTCCCCCATGCATAAAGGGGGTAAGGGTATGGCCGATTTTTACAAACAGGGCTCCAACGCCCTTGGGACCTTGAAATTTGTGTGCGGACATGGACAGCAGGTCGATGCCCAGTTCTCTGACGTTGAGCTTGATGTGTCCAGCCGCCTGTACTGCGTCCGTGTGGAAAAGAATGTTCCTTTTATGTGCTATGGCACACAGTTCCTTTATAGGTAAAATGGTACCAATTTCGTTGTTCGCCATCATGACGCTTATTAGAACAGTATCGTTCCTTATGGCGGCTGATAGCTGCTCCGGCGTTATACGGCCGTATTTGTCGACAGGAAGATAGGTTACCTCATAGCCCTCTTTTTCAAGGGCTTCAGCTGTCTTAATCACCGCATTGTGCTCAATAGTGGTTGTAATGATATGTTTTCCTTTGGCCGAGCGCATTTCTACGGCTCCCCGGATCGCCCAGTTATCCGACTCAGTTCCCCCGGAAGTAAAGAAGATCTCATTATTTTTAGCTCCGATAGCGTTAGCAATAAGCCTTCTGGAATGTTCAAGGGCAGCTTTGGCATCCAGACCGTAACCATGTATAGCAGAAGGATTTGCATAATGCTTGCCAAAATAGGGAAGCATCGCCTCCAGCGCTTTATCGGAAAGAGCCGTTGTTGCTGCATTATCAACGTATACTAGCTTTTTTTCCATGCGTCTCACCCTTATTCAATACAATGTTGAGGATCTACTTTTGTATGTTTTCTCCAGTTGTGCGGGAAATCCTTGACAATGCCGAAAATAGTTTGATATTGAAGCAGCGAACTAAGAAGATGTCGCACCAAGCCGCCATATCCCGGGTGATAGCTGTTAATGGAAGCACCCGGGAGGAAAAAATCGAATTCAACCGGAAAGAATAGGCTGCAGCGACGGGATTTCAAGGGGACGGAGTTATCGACATAAAAGATGTCAGTAACCCCGCCCCCTTGAAACGTTTATTTTGCTTTGTTTAAACAGTGCTTGTTTACGTTTTAGACCATTATTTAGATGGCAGATGTTTTTGACATTCATAAATGTGATTAGTAAAGAAAGGGGTTCGGCAATCAATAGCACGATCAATGTAGTAGTTAATGGTTCACCGAGAGATGCAAGAATACTTCCAATCAAAGTAATAATAAAGGTAAGTATATATGACCAGTAGAGCTTTTGGGAACCATACTGATGCATTAATATTGCTGATATTTTCGTTGTAGTACCGATTATAATACCTATCAGTGAACTGGTTGCCAAATAGCGTAGTGGATTTTCGACAGTGTATACAAACATTAGGGCGATGCCTACTAGTAATCCAATGAATGCTGCACACAACATATTCAGTAGAGATGCTATGATAGTTTGGCGCATAATAATTCCTCCTAGGGTAGTTAAATTTCCAGAAATTCTTTAAATTCTCGAACGTAATTTCTGGATACTTCAACTTCATTTTTGTTTTTTAGTTTGAGTAGTAGTCTAGAGCCAAACCACGGAATGATCTCTGTAATATTCATGATGTTTACTAGTAGTGACTTGCTGATACGAATAAAGCCTTGCTCACATAATGTGGATTCTAATTCGTACAGTTTATTTTTTACCCGAAAATTGTCCTTGTTGGTTATGCAATGGACATAATTCCCTTCGGCCTCAAAATACATGATGTCTTCATATGATATGATTTCAAAGGTCTCACTGTCTTGTCGCCGACCAATAATGATGTTTTTGATGTTTTCTGGCTTTTTATTGAGCAATCCCAAGAAGTCGGACAGGTCATCTAATGATTGATAATCAAAGATAACAGCAAGTCCTTGCTCTGGCAAATCAAACCCTTTTTCTACAAACGATAGCCTGGCATTTGGGGTAATGGATAGGCCACGTGATTCTATGGTCTCAGTTAAGAGTTTCCTCAACTGGTTGGAACAAATTAGATTGATCTGCACAGTTAATGCTCCTTATTATTCAGGTACTAAGGAGTTCGGCGAAGATGGCCTAATTCCCTGTATATGCCTCATTTAATCTCGCAAATACTGAGTTTATATCCATTAAATTAGCGTTTTTCTAACTCCAAGGTTGGAATTGGCGCTATTTTTAAAATGATAAAGATAACCTACTAACCTTCCTTGTAAAAAACCAGTAAGTAATCCAGATACCGCAATCATACTAAGTTTGTATTCTGTTAGTTCGGCATGATGTGGATTTATTGCCAGGTCATAGCTAAAATAATACTTTGACGAAAAAATAAGTAGCATGACAATTAGGGTACTCCAACTACCTGGCAGTTGGATGAGAAACTGTTTTTTATCTACCTTTACGTCCAGGCGAATGAGCTGATAAAAGCTGACAGCGCTTCCTAATAATATTGTTGTTGCCCAGCTACCTATTATAATATAATCACCTGCTGTTAGC
>NZ_DATMXX010000130.1:0-3537 GCF_035561255.1 Sporomusa sp.
GTATATAATAGTAGCAAACAATTGGAAAAACTTATAGAATTGAGGAGAAATGGTGGATATTAAACAAGAATTAGAAGCTTATAAGAAAGACCTTTTGGATTGCCAAAAACTTGCGGCATACTATCCGAACGATAGAGCAAACAGTAAAATTCAGCTTTACGAAAAAGCTATTAATGATCTTAAGAGAAAGATTGAAGACCCCAACTATCCACTCGGACTTGAAGTAGTTGAGCTACGTCAATGGTATGCTGATGATAGTATTTGCGAATCTACAAATCATGATTTTGATCAAAAAAATAGTAAGCCGAGAATTGACGAAACTTACTCTTTAATTGAACAGATTCTATTAGAACTTGACCAACTATATAAAAACCAACTGAACTCAAAAAATCAAGATTTGTATAAGCAATATAATATTGATGTCAATATTAGTCTGAAGATCTCCAAGATTGCCGTAATGCGTTAAACGAATTAAAAATAATTCTTGATAAAATAAAGATTGGTCGTTTTATTCCATTTAAGAGAAAATCATATAAGGCTGGACTAGTCGAAGTTTCATCTATTTTAAAAGATGTAAACATAAAACTACAGTTAGGTGAGATTCAATTTGCTATAAATCAACTAAAGCAACTGAACAAATAGAATTAAAGACTTCCACTTAACCTTATTCTCTTTTGCCCACTATACTCTTCCCACCGCCGAACTATCACATCACAATAAACCGGATCTATCTCCATCATGTAACATACTCGCCCAGTCTGCTCAGCAGCCATCAGGGTGCTTCTGGAACCGCCAAAAAAGTCAGCCACACTCTCATCTGACCGACTTGAATTCTGTATTGCCCTGGCGCAAAGCCCGATCGGCTTCATAGTTGGATGTTCACCATTCCGGATTGGCTTCTCAAATAGCCAGCCAGCTTCCTGGAGAGCACCCCGTACTACCCTCAGAATCAGCATGACACACATAGATGGCGCCACCGGCTTCAGTTGCCACAAACACTGAACTGAATGCATCTCTTAGAAACTGGTTGAACTCAGCGGCCGGCATGTTATCATTTTGAATAGTTAGCTTTTCGGCAGTCCCGCCTTCATATGCCACGTTATATGGTGGGTCGGTAAATACCATAGTCGCCAGGGCACCATCCATTAGTTTATCCACATCAGACTGCTTCGTGGCATCCCCTACACATGAGGCGGTGACGGCCAAGCTGCCAGATGTCGCCGGGTTTCGTTATTGGCTCTTTAATTTCTGCAGCGGCTGCAGCCGGATCAAAGTTATCTTCTTTGACTTCGGTAACCTTATAGTCGGCCAACAGGTTATCGATCTGCTTATCTGAGAAGCCGGTTAAGTTAATATCAAGGTCACAGTCGCTCAACTCAGCCATCAAACCGGCCAGCATTGCTTCATCGATTTGAGACAGCCCTGCAATGCGATTATCGGCGATCAAATCAGCCCATTCCTCAGCCTCTGTGGCGTAGTCTTGGCGATCGACAGGTACTTGCCCTAGGCCCATGAATTGAGCCGCCAGAAGCCGTCCGTGGCCGCGCACAATAAACCCAGAGCGAGTGAACACCGTAATTGGTGCACGCCAGCCCTGGTTTTTGATTATCTTGGCAAGTAACTCAATCTGTTTTTGCGGGTGCTGGTTGGGGTTGCGTGGGTTGGGTACCAGCACCGTAATATCAACTAGATCATCATAAGCACAATGAACTGGGATATTGTCAGCTAAGACCATAGAATACACCTCCAAATAAAAATGGAGCCTACTCAAGCGGCTCCATATCATCCAAATATACCCATGCAGTGGGGCTCCCGGGATAGCGTTCAATCTTTACTTTATCGGGATGGCTTTGTGAGATTTGAATGATAGATACTACCGTTCCTGTCGGCTATGTGCCGATTCCCCATTTTACGTTCGATAAAAGTTTACCTTGCATGATTTCGTCCCCCTTGTTTTTGCGTTGTTGTATTAATCACTTAGTGTCGCCTAATTGTCAAGGGTTTGTTACTTAATTAGCTCTACTCTGTTAGATCGGTATTTTCCTCCACCATCTTTGTGGCAATTGGGACTTTCCTTACGCATAAGCCCCCGATAATTCTCGCCCCGTGGTCGCCGCTTGAAGGTGATGCACCGCCTGTCAACCAGGTAAGCCTCGGTTTGGCAGAGTAGCTGAGTAGAGTCGTTAAAGCGGCAGTCGGTTTGGTTGCAGTGGGGCATGGTGGTCACCTCCTAGGTTTGGGCATAGGAAAAGCGCCCTCTAGGCGCTAGCTGATTAACAATGGCGAGCATTACTAACTCGTTATCCTTTTAATGTCAGATACTCCAATTACGACACATGAACTATAAGTTCTTCTTTAGCAACATTCCGGCTTTACTAGCGTCGACGAACGGCTGAACTTTTATATCAGATTTGGGGTCTGCATTCAATTTTATTATCGTTTTGGTGGTGTAATAACCGATTAAGCCCCCTGCGAATACGTCCGAGGCCCAGTGGCGGTTATCATATAACCGAGAGAGTCCGGTAACTGTCGCCAGTCCGTAAGCAACCGGTCCTGCATACTTATCGTCCTTATACTCATTGGCAATAACTGTGGCTAGCGAAAACGCTACAGCGGTATGAGAAGAGGGAAACGAATCATTTTCCTTGTTCCTAGACGGTCTATCACGCGATACAATCGTTTTAATCATTTCGGTGACAACTAGGGTACTGAACGCGCTTTCCAACCCAACTGTAGAAACTTGCCTCTGTTTTTCGTTACCAAGAAAATACGTTCCACCCATATATATTAATCCTGTAATAGGAAATGCGTTGCCAAATCGTGCAATCCTATTACCATCATTACTGTGCCTATCCTGAAACCAATTACGGATATGATTGTCATTCTTATAGATAAGATAGGTTCCTCCACCATACAGGAAAAAGCTATTCCATTCGGAATTATTCCAGTGTTTAGGGCTCGACAATACAAAACCAGTATCGTTTCTAAGCTTCGCAAAATTTAGCTGACTACTCTCCGATAGTTCATTCTCATCTCTACTTAATGTCGAGCTGGAGGCGTTTACTATGTTTAAATCGCTTAGAAAAAACATACAAAGAAGAAAACTACCTATCAGAAACGAAATTATTTTTTTCACTGGCTCATCTCCTATATAATACTTATTCGCTTATTTCTGTAAGCTGGTAAGTATAACCTCTGGTATATATTGGAAAGTCCATTCTAATACACTGACTTTGGGAGGCTTACAACTGAGTAGACCTTTTTGATCGAGTAAAAGTAACCGCCTCGAAGGGCATAACAAGTCGCCAGTGTTCAAGCCGTTGGCGTAAGAAAGAAACAGATTCTTGAACGGCAACCCGGTCTGCGAGCAACTCCAGGACGGTGAAATCAGCTCTCATCTCTCATTTCGCTGTATCCAAGATTAAGTCATGAAAAAAGAGCCCGTAGGCTCACTTCGATATATTTATTATATACATTGCGTCAGTGATTCTAGTTACAAGATTGTCAATTTTACTAGATTTACCCGGAATTAAAGGT
>NZ_DATMXX010000131.1:0-5685 GCF_035561255.1 Sporomusa sp.
TTTATTACGTATGCTTAATATCCGGAAGGCTATATTCTGATTCCAGAAGTCTACAGTCTGCTCAATCATTAATTTCTACTCTAAAAGGGAATTAATCTTGCGAAATAATGATCTGAGTGTGAAAACCCATGAAGGGGCAGATTTAAGCACATACGCATGCGGAACATACGAGTACAAATGATAGAGAGTGAGGTGAATTTTATGATTACAACTTTAATCGGATTAATATCTTTCGACTTTGCGATGCTAATAGCGGCTGAGGACTATATTAAACGTTTCCCCAATATTAATATCAACTGTTATTAGTCAATTTTACATGCGAGGGAATTGCAATAGTGCTACTTTAATAAGCACGGATAAATAAGAGGTGTAGTAATGAGTGAATTTAACTTCGCTAAAAAGCGTCTTGAAGAAATATATCAGGATTTAGAGTCCAAAGCCTTCTTCGATGTTGATACTACGATCGCTTTAATTGAAGAGTTGGAAAAATTATGGTTGGGCCATCAACCAGATGCAACAGTACAGCCTGGCATACTGTTTAACGAGGATTCGTCCTTGCCTGGTAAATCTTGCGGTGACCTGATTGAATGTGCAAGAGGCCTGAGGAGCGAGCAAATACAACACTTACCGGCATTTACAGAAATATTTGAGTTGAGAGCTTCTCTTTATAGGTATCAGTCAATGTAGTGCGCTAACATTTGATTTTAATAGTATCAACCAGGCAGGGGGAGCAGATGAATAAAGAAATAATGGAAGTCGGGCGGGATAAAATAGCCGCTATTGTTAAGGCTTGGGCGAATGCAAAAAAACTTGTTGTGTTTACTGGGGCCGGTATGAGTACTGAGTCAGGGCTGCCTGACTTTAGGTCTGCCCGGGGACTATGGAAAGTGGGTCCTGAAAGTTTGGCAACTATGGCTGCGCTAAGACAACAGCCTGATGAATTCTACTTTTTCTATCAGTGGCGCATAGCAAAGCTATGGGATGTTGCGCCTAATCAAGGCCATCAAGCGCTTGCTGCATTACAGCAAAAAGGGAATATGGTCATAATAACGCAAAACGTAGACGGTTTGCATCAACGAGCTAACGCCGAAAATGTTGTGGAATTGCATGGTTCATTGCGGACCATTCGGTGTCTGAATTGCTATGCCGTATATGATAGCAGAGAGCTGCTGCCACAGTATTCAACATGGGAAGAAGATTATAGGCAGGGGAATTATTGTTATGGTGACGAGTGTTTATGTTCCCAATGTGGTGGCTTATTACGCCCTGATGTAGTTTTGTTTGGTGAGAACTTACCGGACAAAGCATGGGAAGAAGCAGTAAAGCATAGTAGAAATGCCGATTTTTACGTGGTACTTGGGTCATCATTAGTGGTGTCGCCAGCCAATTATTTACCACAGTTAGCTTTGCAAAATGGAGCGAAACTATTGATTATCAACCAAGAGCCAACACCTCTGGACAGTTCTGCAACATGGGTTATTAATAGCAGCATTGGAAGTGTGTTAAGTGCTATAAAGGATAAAATGTTTAGTTAAAGCTGGCGGTGATACCGCCGGCTTTTTTACGCCCGCTCCGCATCAGCCCGTGCAGCGCTTCAGCCGCTTCCGCTCACTGCCATAACTATTTTTAACAGCCGAACCACGGGGCAAATGGGGGAGCGGTAGCAATAACTGTTCCCGTTGCATTCTAGATTAAGTTAATTAATAACAAAAATTCATTACAAGATATTGACATGGAAAGAAAATACAGGTATCATTAGTACCACAAGAACCTTGCGGGTACTATGGGTGTGGGATAAGGCGGTGATTTTTTGCGTAATCGGATCATGATGGCAACAATTGAAGAAATCAATGAAAATGGGATCAAATTTACTATGGCCGAGCTGGCCAAGCGCCTGGCGGTTAGCAAAAGTACGTTATACGAACATTTTGCGTCCAAAGAAGAGTTGATTGGGACAGTAGTCGACTCGCTCCTGGAGAATGTGCGCCAACAGGCTGAAAAAATACTTAACAGCGACCTGAATATCCAGGAAAAACTTAAAGCATTATTGTTAACTGAACCGAACTTAGGCGGATTGATAAGCAGTAGGTTTGTTTTTGATTTGAAACGATATCTGCCGGAGGTATGGAAAAGATGTGATGCGTATCGCGAATACTCATGGCAACGTGTTGAAGCTCTTTTAGACCAAGGCATTACAACCGGATACTTCCGCCCCATTGATCTGGCTATTGCAAAAGTAATTTATAACGCTACTATAAATGAACTGCTTCATGAGAACTTTTTAATCAAGAACAACTTAACTGTTCTTGATACTATAAGAAGAGCGATGGACATCCTTTATTACGGAATGGTAGCTAGGGAAACCGAAAAGGATTAGCCTACTGTAAGAAACAAAGCGGTTTATAAAAGAATTAAAATAACAGGATTTAGGCAGTTTGAAGGAATGCAAATAGATGGAGAAAAGATCGAACAAGACAACGAAAATAAAAAAATGGATTTTGAACCAGATGAGACACTTGCAAAAAAATATTTGTGTATAAACGCTGCTATTGTTATTGACCTATGACTCTTAGAGCGACAGATTTGGGATTCAACCGCAGGCAGGGCAAGCTGCCGGGTAATAAGGAGACATTATTTTATGAAGAACCTTAAAAGAACATTTTGCCTTGCATATTTCCTCGTTTTTTCGGCCTTCACGGTTCAAGCGGCGGACATAGTACAAGACCCAGGCATACAAAAAACAGAAGTAAATATTACGAGCAAAACTGTTACCCCTGAACCAGCAACTACTTCCTTCACCGGTCTAATTGTTGATGCCAGAAGCTTAGGGCTCGAAACCACTTTCTCCCCCGTAATCTATGATGAAACCGGCAAACCTGTATACGGTATTAAAGAAATTGATACCAGCCTAGCAATGACACAAGGTATGGTCGACTATGCACCAACCCCTGATTTAGTCCAAGAAGCTCAAAACGGTAAATCCCGCGCCGGAACAGAACCCATAATGATAAAGGCCATCGGTCTGAAAGACAATAATCACAACATAATTATAAGTACAATCGATGCTGAAAAAGTCCTTATAGCCAACCAATCAACTAATTTCCTCAATAAATGTGCTGTCGTATTTTTAAATTAAGAACTACAATGTTTTACTAACAAATAAAATGACTATCAAACTAGTTTAGGTATGCCAGATTCAGTTGGCTTTGGGAACTCGGAAATCGACCTCAGGAAAGTCCAATTAAAATTTAGTTAGGGAAATGAGGGAAGGTAAAATTATGAATAGCTTAGCAAAGAAAGTTATTATATATTCAATGATAGGTACCATGCAAATAGGGTTTGGAGCATCTGTAATCGAAGCTGCACCAAGAGGTAATGATCAACGCAATGAACAACGTTATGAATACCGGAATCATGATCGCGACCGTGACCGCGAGCGCCAGCAGGAACGGGAATGGCAGGAACGTGAGCGTGAGTATGATGAGCGAGTGCGTAAAGAAATTGACCGCTACAAGCAGGAAATGCGGCGGCGTCAGTATGAAAGTGGAAGCAAATGGCAAGAGCGGGAACGGGAACGTCATTACCGCAATTTGCGTGATATTTGGGAATGGCGTCAACGTGAGCATCAGCGTGAACATGATGAGCGACTGCGTAAAGAAAATGACCGCCACGAACGGGAAATGCGGCAGCGTCCGTTTGAAAGCAACAGAGTATGGTATGAGCGACAAAAGCGGGAACGGGAACGTCATGACCGCGAAATACGTGAGATTCGGGAACGGCGGGAACGTGAGCAGCAGCGTGAGCGTGAGCATGATGAGCGACTGCGTAAAGAAAATGACCGCCACGAACGGGAAATGCGGCGGCGTCAGCATGAAAGTGAAAGAGAATGGCATGAGCGGCAAGAGCGGGAACAGGAACGTCATGACCGCAAAATACGTGAGATTGCGGCGGTTCTGATTGGAATTGCAATTGGTTCGTCGAGTAACGCCGAGTAATTAAAATAAAATGGGGTTATATTGTTTATGAAATGTTAAAACAGGATCAAAGTGCAGCGCTGATACTGGCAGCTCGTGAAAAGGAATAGCAGGATACAGTAAAAAAAGTCGGATTGTCCGACTTTTTTACTGTATCTATATATGTTCGGGCAGCCAATCTGTCGCCATGTTTAGGATGGGGAGGGTGTCCTAGCAAAGTCGAATCGGGTAGCGATAACCGGCCGTGAATTGACGAATGTTCTAAACACTCATAGAAGCTATATCAACATATGTGCGCGGCGTTTCAATACAATTTGAAACGCCGCCTTTTTGAGTGAGTATGCTTCATCAATTGCTCTTTTCTGTGAAATAATATAACAACGCTGCGACCGGCATACTTAGTCCAAGCATTGATGCCAGCATCCAGCCGCCATAAGCATAGGCCCAGCCGCCTAATGCCGACCCGATTGCGCCGCCAATAAAGAAAACAGCCATAAATACTCCGTTTACGCGCCCGCGTATTTCGCTTCCTAAGGAATAAATCGTACGCTGACCGAGAACGAGATTACCTGATACCGCCATATCTAAGGCAATCGCTGCAATGACCAGCATCGCTAAAGCGATTGCTGAAGCATCTTCAAAGATATGCGTAAGCAAAAAAGATAGAGCGGCGATGACAATGGCCAAACCCGTCAAGCGTTTTGTCCAGCCCTTATCGGCCAGTCTGCCGGCAATAGGAGCAGCGATTGCACCGGCTACACCGGCAAGTGCGAATAAGGCAATTCCCTGCTGTGACAAATGAAAATGACTGGCTAGCCATAAAGGGATTACCGTCCAAAACAGACTGAAAGCACCGAACAAGCAAGCTTGATAGAAAGCACGGCGGCGTAAGACCGCCTTTGTTTTAAAAAGTGACCACAAGGAACGAATTAAATCACCATAATTCATAGTCGGCGAAGGGGTACGCTCGGGAAGAACGAAAGCCAACAGCACAGCCAGTATGGTCGTAATAACGGCAGAGAGAATAAAAACTGCCTGCCAGCCCCAAAGATCAGTAACAAAGCTGGCTATTGGCCGGGCAAGCATGATTCCAAGCAGTAACCCGCTCATTACATTGCCTACAACTTGGCCGCGCCGCTCTTCTGTGGCCAGATGGGCTGCATAGGGTACCAGTATTTGCGCTGCCACTGAACCGAGTCCGGTAAACATTGCCGCGATAAGGAATAATGATGCGCTATGCGTAAGGGATGCTGCAACTAATGCACAAATCACAACTACTAATGTCGAGACAACTAACCGCCGATTTTCGATGAGATCACACAGCGGAACAATAAATAATAAACCGGCAACATAGCCAATTTGCGTTAACGTTACGATAAATCCTGCGGATGCTAAAGGAAGATGGGTGTCAATACTGATCGGGCCAACTAACGGCTGCGCATAATAAAGATTGGCAACAATTACGCCGCATGCAATCGCTAAGAGAGCGGTAATCCAACTTGGAACTTGCTTGGTTTTTGATTGTACGTTATTCATAGATCAATCCCTGCCTTCGATTTTTTTACGCTTCAGTAGGTTATTTTGCACTAAATAAGATACTGAACGTACAGTTTAGTTAATGGCTTAATTATAAACTATACGTTTAGTATTTGTAAAGATGTATTTTATTTCCTTTGTGAGAAAATATTTAGTATAATGTACGTATAGTTTT
>NZ_DATMXX010000132.1:0-4758 GCF_035561255.1 Sporomusa sp.
TGCGAATACAAGTAATACAGGAAAAGTTACACTTGGTCGTAACCTCCAAGTACACTTTTTTTACATCCGGAACCAGCAGGCTGATCCGGTAACCATCTGCAGTCTTAACTATTAACGCCGCCTGCTCCGCAGTCAGCGACACCGGCAGCTTCAAATAACCACCCTTGGTAATCCGTGCCAGTGTACGCTCCGCCTCTTGGCCGATGTCCTCCTCATTATCGGGCCGTCTCATCCATCTTCCCCCCCATACATTCAAAATCAGTCAAGTTTTTAGTAAACGAGTCCGGTTTCCTCCCTGCTTTACTAGATTGAGCATCACTTAATTATATTGACTATATTCATATTTCCTGCAAATTTTTTTACTACTCTGTAATGTGCACCGTCCGCTCGCAACTACCGCCCAGTTCCCGGTACTTTCTCAGTCTCACCACATCTTTTTGACAGGCCGGCTCATTCACCAGTTCCTTGACTAAGAGTTCCCGCACAAAGGGATACCGCTCCAGACTGGTTTCATCCACCCGGTAATACACCCACTGGGCCTGCTTTTCCCCAGTAATCAGGCGGGCAAAGCGGAGCTTGGTCAGATGCCTCGAGGCATTGGACTGACTGATTTTCAGCACCTCTTCCAAATCACAGACGCACAGCGTTTCCTTGTTTAGCAGGTTCAAAATTCGCAACCGGGTCACATCACCCAGAGCCTTCACTACTTCAACTACATCCATTACAGCCACCTCACACACTTTTAATGCGTCATTGATCCTACGATATGATTATATGCAAATTTGCGAATATATGTCAAGGAAGCGCTGCCTATTTTTGTGTTGGTATTCTGCAAAAAAATTTATACCGAAGATTTTATATTGCATAATACAACTATTGTAGCATACAATACAAATAAGGAGGTGAACTCACCATGACCGACCTATCGCAGATTAAAACCTTGCGCCACGACATGCGGCTCTTAGCCCGCAAGATGGAGCTCATGACCAAGAGCGAAGCAAGCTGCTGTGGCATCACCCTGACCCAATGCCACCTCCTAACGGAAATCGGCTGGGCTGGTGCGGCATCCCTCAATACCCTGTCCGAACGCCTGGGCGTGGATAAGAGCACCATGAGCCGCAACATTGAGATTCTCGTAACCGACGGCCTAGTCAGTCGCACGACTGACCCCGACAACCGGCGGGCCGTCACCATCATGCTGACTGAGGAGGGCCGCCAGCTCTTTGATCAAGTCGAAGCCAGCATGACCCAGTTCTATGAAACGCTCTTTCAGGCTCTGCCGGCCAACAAACGCAGCCAGATCATAGAAAGCCTGGAGATCTTGCTTGAGACCATTCCCGCTGGCCGCTGGTGCTAACCTGAGAAACATCCCCTATAAGGAGGTAATCGATGGAAGCCATTCGTGAACAAGTACGGAAAAAATATGCGGCCGTTATTACTGAGGGCCAAAGCTGCTGCGGCAGTGACTGCTCCTGTAACCCAGTGACCGGCAACCTGTACCAAACAGGTGAACTAGACGGACTGCCTGCGGACCTTGTGGCATCCTCCTTTGGCTGCGGCAATCCCACCGCCCTGGCTACGCTGCATGCCGGGGAAACAGTACTCGACCTGGGCAGTGGCGCGGGCCTAGATGTGCTGCTCTCCGCCAGGCGAGTCGGCCCCTGCGGCAAAGCCTACGGCCTGGATATGACCGACGAAATGCTGGCGGCGGCCAGGGCTAATCAAAACCGTGCCGGCATTACTAACGCCGAATTTATCAAAGGCCATATTGAGGCCATTCCCCTGCCCGACAATGCCGTTGACGTCATTGTCTCCAACTGTGTCATCAATCTCTCGGGCGATAAAGACCGGGTACTCACCGAAGCGTACCGGGTGCTGAAACCGGGCGGCCGGCTGGCCATATCCGACATTGTGCTGGTGCGGCCGCTACCACCCGGCATCCAGCAAAATCTGGCCGCCTGGTCAGGCTGCGTCGCCGGAGCTTTAGAGGCTGAGGACTACCGCCGTAAACTGAAGGCCGCCGGCTTTACCGCAGTTGAGCTGGTCACCACCCGCGTCTATGACTTTACCGATGAAGGGGCCGCCCAATTCCTGCCTGACCTGAAACCGAAGGAACGGCAGGCGCTAAGAGGCGCACTCATCAGTGCTTTTATCCGAGCAAAAAAACCGGCCGCCCTGCTAACTCCCGGCACCGACTATAGCCTGCGTCCAGCCAGACCGGACGATCTTCCCGCCATCGAAAGCCTGTTAGCCGCGAGCGGTCTCCCTACCGACGGCGTAGCCGACCACTTGTCTACCTTCTGCGTGGCCGATGCAGAAGGCGTCGCCGGCGTCATCGGCCTAGAACTAGCCGGCGACGCTGCCCTGCTGCGGTCGCTAGCGGTTGCTTCTGACCAGCGCAAACGGGGTCTGGGCAATGCATTGTTTAATCAGGCGCTCGATCAGGCCCGCCAGGCCGGAGCTATGACCGCCTATCTTTTAACCAACACCGCTCAACAATTTGTCGCCCGCTGGGGTTTTACCCCCATTAGCCGCAGCGACATTCCGGCCAGCCTACTAAAAGCCTCGGCACTGGTCGCAGCGTGCCCAGACAGCAGCGCCTGCTTGCAAAAGGTACTATAGTGGGGCCATAGTAAAAGGAAACAGGCGCTTTTTCTTTCGGTTACCCGCTTGCTTGTTAAATAAAATAATAATCAATGAAATGGAGCGATGAGTTATGAAAAAAATGCAAATCTTTGAACCGGCTATGTGTTGCCCCACCGGCTTATGCGGTGTCGGTGTTGACCCTGAACTGCTGCGAATTTCCGCCGTGCTCAACGCATTAAAGAAAAATGGCATCGAAATCGACCGCTTTAATCTCACCGACGCCCCGATGGAATTTATCAATAACGAAGCCGTCAACAAGTTGATTAATGCCCACGGCGTCGATCAACTGCCTGTTACCGTCGTCGACGGGGAAATTGTGATCACCGGCCGCTACCCGGCCAATGATGATTTTATTAACATTCTCCAAATCTCAGCCAATCTACTGGGCGAAGCGCCCGACACAGCGAAAGACAAACCGAAAAATGAAGGCGGTTGCGGCTGCTCCGGCGGCAAGTGCTGCTAACCGGCGTACCGGCGCGGTCACTTCACTCACTGCGGCATGTCCTTAAAACACGGAGGTAAAGTGCTATGGAACTGTTTAATCCCAAAAAAATCACGCTGACCAAATATCTTTTCTATACCGGCAAAGGCGGCGTCGGCAAGACTTCAACAGCCTGCGCCACCGCCGTCACCCTGGCCGACAGCGGCAAAAAGGTGCTGCTCATCAGCACCGACCCCGCTTCCAACCTGCAGGACGTATTTCGCACCGAACTGACTGGCCAGGGCGTGCCCATCCCAGAAGTGCCCGGCCTGGTGGTAGCCAACTTAGACCCAATCCAGGCGGCTGCCGAATACCGGGAAAGCGTCCTTGCCCCCTACCAGGGCAAACTGCCCGATGCCGTCCTGCTGCATATGGCGGAGCAGCTTTCGGGCTCCTGCACGGTAGAGATTGCCGCCTTCAACGAATTTTCCCGCTTCATTACCGATGATGCCCTGCAGCAACAATACGACCATATCCTGTTTGATACCGCACCGACCGGCCACACCCTGCGCATGCTGCAGCTTCCCTCGGCCTGGAGCAATTTCATCAGCGAAAGCACCCACGGCGCATCCTGCCTGGGTCAGCTTGCCGGTTTGGAAAGTAAAAAGGCCATGTATAAGCAGGCAGTGGAAACGCTGGCCGACGGGAAACAGACGACGCTTCTTCTCATATCCCGCCCCGAAGTTGCACCGCTCAAGGAAGCGGCGCGGGCGGCACAGGAGCTGGCCGACCTGGGTGTTACCAACCAGGCCCTTGTTATCAACGGTGTACTGGCCGCCTATGACGACAGCATATCGGAAAGCTTGTACCACAAACAAGAGCAAGCGCTGGCCGCTATGACGCCGGCGTTAACGAGCCTGACCGCCTACCAGATTCCGCTCCGGGCCTACAACATTACTGGCATCGACAACGTCAGGGCCTTGCTTACACAAGATCATTATGTTGTCCGGAATGAAAAACTCCAGACCCAGAACATTCCGAAGCTTATCGATGTGATCGACGACCTGTACAGCTCAAATAAGAAGGTCATCTTCACCATGGGTAAGGGTGGTGTCGGCAAAACGACCATTGCAGCGGCCATTGCCATGGGATTAGCCGCCAGAGGCAAAAAGGTGCACCTGACCACAACTGATCCGGCCGCCCATCTGCAGTTCGTCATCAGCGAAACCGCCAACATCACAACAAGCCGCATTGATGAACAGGACGAACTAAAAAAATACCAGGACGAAGTCCTGGCCAAAGCCCGCGAAACCATGTCTGCTGAAGATATCGCCTATGTCGAGGAAGATTTACGCTCCCCCTGCACGCAGGAGATTGCCGTATTCCGGGCGTTCGCCCAGATTGTAGAAAAAGCAGAAGACCAGGTGGTTGTCATCGATACCGCCCCAACCGGCCACACGCTGTTGCTGCTCGATTCCACCCAGAGCTACCACAAGGAAATCGAGCGTTCTCATGGCGACATCCCTGAAGAGGTCAAAAAGCTGCTGCCTCGGCTGCGCAATGCCGCTGAAACCGAGGTCATCATCATTACCCTGGCTGAAGCCACACCGGTCTATGAAGCGCTGCGCCTGGAAGAAGACTTGAAACGGGCGGGCATTGCCACCAAATGGTGGGTCATCAACGCTTCCCTG
>NZ_DATMXX010000133.1:0-9096 GCF_035561255.1 Sporomusa sp.
CCACTTAAGAAAGTTCCCGAAAATAATTCTTGCAGAAAGAGATAATCTTGTGTAGAATAGAATCATACAACGACGCTACTCATCAATTATGAGCTATAAAAACATAATAATCTACTTTTATCGGTTCACAATGACGTGCCGACTCAGAATAGACCTGAGTCGGTTTTTTTATTGATAAAAAGAATCCAATGCAGCAGATGGGGAATGAACAATTCATCATCTGGTTAGGGGGGATTTATACTATTTTGCTACTCATCATTGATGAGTTAACGGTTGATTTCTGCGATTCACAAAATACACGGCAAAATGCCGGGATATAACTAAGGAGGTCTCTAGCTATGGTACCTGTTATTGCTACTAAGTTTGATCAGATTCCCTATGCCGGAATCCGGAAAGTATTCCAAAAGGCTAATGAATTAGAAGCTCAAGGCCAAAAAGTAGTCCACTTTGAGATTGGACGTCCCGATTTTGATACACCCGCACATATCAAAGAAGCGGTAAAAATCGCGCTCGACAAAGGCCATGTCCACTATGCCCCAAATAACGGAATACCGGCATTGCGTGCCGCCCTGTCAATGAGACTACAGGCCGATAAAGGACTCAATTATGATGCTGAAACCGAAATTATGGTAACAGCCGGTGGTCAGGAGGCTTTATATCTAACCTTTCTGAGCCTGCTCAATGAGGGTGATGAAGTAATTATTCCCGATCTGTGCTTTGGGCCTTTTGCGTTGGGGATCATATTGGCCGGTGGCGTTCCTATAAAAGTTCCGCTTCAGCCTGACAATAACTATGCCTATGATTTAGCAGCAGCTAAACAGGCAGTTTCGCCGCGAACTAAGGCGATCATCGTAAATTCTCCCCATAATCCAACAGGCAGTGTTTTGACAAAAGAGCAATTAAAAGCTGTCGCTGATTTTGCAGTGGCTCATGATTTGATGCTCATTTCTGATGAGGCCTATGACAAAATGCTGTACGAAAGCAGCTACATTTCTCCTGCCAGTTTTCCAGGGATGAAGGAACGAACCATCGTTTGCGGCACCTTATCAAAAACCTTTGCCATGACAGGCTGGCGCGTAGGGTATATTGCAGCCCCTGCAGCAGTGATCGGGGCCGCTGTCCGGGCACAGCAAAACGTCATGCTGTCGCTGTGCACCTTCGCTCAACACGGGGCGGTGGCAGCACTAACCGGCTCTCAGGATTGCGTTGACGCCATGATGCAGGAATTCGCCCGGCGCCGCAAGCTTGTTTTAGAAATGATCCGACAGATACCGGGGCTTGAGTTGCCGGGGATTCCCCAAGGTGCTTTTTATGCTTTTCCACGAATTACACTGCCCCATGTAACCTCCGCACAGGTTGCTGATTACCTGCTGAACAATGCCGGGGTAGCCGTGGTCGACGGTCTGGCTTTCGGTGAAGGCGGCAACGGTCATTTCCGCATATCTTATGCGGTGTCATATGAGGACTGCCAGTTAGGTCTGGAACGTATCGCCGCCGTTATGAGGACGCTTGCATAAAAAGACAAATAAGAAGAGGGATGTATATGGCAATTATTGTTAGTGTAATGCCGAAATGGCGGTTCGATACCTCCAGCGTCGAACTGCCGCAGCAATGGGATTTCCATTTTATCAACCCTGACACCGCTGCTGCATTAATCGACGCCTGCCGGCAAGCTGATTGTCTGCTGGTACCGGCAAGCTTGCCTGAGATTAATGCGCCAATGCTTCGCCAGCTTTCCCACATAAAGCTCATCCAGACAGTCGGAGCCGGCTATGACCTAATTGATTGCAAGGCTGCTGCAGAGCTTGGTATTCCTGTGGCCAATGTCCCCGGGGCTAATGCCAAGTCAGTGGCTGAGTTTACAGTAGGTTTAGTAATTGCGTTACAAAGACAACTGCTTATTGCAGACCGCGAAACAAAAGCCGGACAGTATGCTGCAATCAGGCAGACGTTGCTAAAAACCGGCTTAAACGAGATCGCCGGCAGCGTGGTTGGCCTGGTAGGCCTGGGGGCAATTGGCCGGCAAGTGGCGAGAATTCTAAAATTCCTGGGGGCTTCAGTATGCTACTATAGTCGTTCCAGCAGGTCTGTGGCTCTGGAGACTGAATTGGGAATTACGTATAAACCCCTGCAAGAACTGCTAGCGACCAGCAATATTGTGAGCGTGCATGTACCTTTAACTGCTGATACGCAGGGATTAATTGGCCGGTATGAGCTTGGCCTAATGTCTCCCGGCAGCTTATTGGTGAATACGGCCCGCGGTGAGGTTATCGACCAGCAGGCTTTGGCTGAAATGCTGGAAACAGGGCATATCGGCGGTGCGGCAGTTGATGTTGTATCACCTGAACCACCACCCCGGAATCATCCTTTATTAACCCTCTCACCGGAGGCCCGGAACCGCCTGTTGCTTACACCGCATATTGCCGGTGTTACCATCGGGGCTTTTCGCGATATGCTCCTCGGTGCCCTTGCAAATATTGGCCGGGTACTTGCTCATCAGCCCCCGGAAAACGTGGTGAATGGTGTCGCATCGAAAAATAAAGGCTAACCCTAGCTGAAAGGATTAACTATATGAAAAAAGTATTGATCACATCAAAGGCTTTTGGCAGCCAGCTTGATAAAGAACATCGCAAACAGCTTGTAAGCTATTTTGAAGAAAACGCCTGGCAGATTATCTGGAATCCCACTGGTCATGCCATGAGTGCCCAGGATATTATCAGGATAGATGCAGAACATGCCCTGACTGCTATTGCGGTGTATTCCAGTTCCGACGAGATCAGCGGGGAAGTTTTTGAACATTGCCGAAACCTAAAAGTGGTATCACGGCACGGTGTTGGCATCGAAAACATCGATATAACTGCAGCACAAACAGCCGGCGTACAGATAAAAACAACAGCTGACATGCCAGGATATGAAACGGTTGCCGATCTGACCTTTGCCCTAATGCTCTCAATTGCCCGGCAGGTACACATAATTGATGCTCAGTTGCGCCAGAATAACTGGTATCGTCCTGTCAGCAGCGACGTCTGGGGGAAAACACTTGGTGTCCTAGGACTGGGACGCATCGGTAAAGCCGTTGTCACCCGCGCAAAGGGCTTTGGCATGAAAATTTTAGCCTACACCGGACATCCGGACCGGGAGTATCTTGCTAGCAATGGGATTACACTTTGTTCCAAAGAGGAGCTAATTGCGCAATCAGACTTCATTACACTACATTGTACATTAAATGAACAAACCCGGGAAATGATTAATGCCAGAGAGTTTTCCCTGATGAAACCCACTGCCTTTCTCATCAACACCGCCAGATCCGGTCTTGTCAATCAGGCCGCCCTGCTTAACGCTCTTAAGACCAAGCAAATCGCCGGTGCTGCCCTGGATGTTTTTGACATTGAACCTGCTGTTGACGATCTGCTGCTTAAGGAAAAGCTGGATAGTGTTGTCGCTACAGCGCATGTAGGCTCATACACCTTTGATTCGATTAGATGCATGGATTTTCTGGTAGCTGAGAATATAGTAACAGCAGCTACCACTGAAAAACCGGCTCTACCACCGGCAAGCTTCACCAAATTTGATTATTCCTCAGAGTTGAAAATCAGTTAACAGGAAGTGACAGGTATGTCTCCCGATAATATACCTATTCTTATCATTCTGGTACTTTCAGTTATCGCCAAGAACCAAACGGTTTCGGCGGCTGCCGCCATATTATTGATCATAAAACTGCTTGGCTTTAGTTCCTGGTTTTCCTTCCTGGAAAACAGAGGGATCAATATTGGCATAACCATTCTTACCCTCGCAATTCTAACCCCGCTTGCCTCAGGAAAAATTACTTTACGTGATATGTATGATGCGATCACAAGCCCGGTAGGCCTGCTTGCCGTGATAACCGGTGTCTTTGCCGCCTGGTTAGGCGGCAAAGGCGTGCTGTTTTTCAAAGCTTCACCTGACACAATTACCTCGCTTGTACTGGGAACAATTGTAGGTGTGTCATTCTTTCAGGGCATTGCCGTCGGCCCACTTATTGCCGCCGGGATGTTATCACTGGTTGCTGGTCTTTTCGGCAAATGAGCGCATCTACAAAATTCCGCTGCCCAACAGAAAAAGCACCTTATAAAAGATGACTAATTTAGTCGCTCTTATGGGGTACTTTTTCTTTACTTATCAAGACTCTAATTAAGAATCCACAGGAGGTATTTTCTCATGGGCATGACCATGGCTGAAAAAATCATAGCCAGAGCTTCTGGCAAATCCACAGTACAACCAGGTGATTTTGTTTGGGCCAATGTAGATATCGCCATGATGGACGATTTACTCGGTCCAAGGGTAATCATTGCTGACCAGATTCAGAAGCTGGGCAACACGATCTGGGATAAAGATAAGGTCGTTATCATCTCTGATCATTATTCCCCGGCCGCCAATATCACTCAGGCCGAGATCCTGCAATTCACCCGTAATTGGGCTAAAGAATACGGGATTAATAAATACTTTGAAGGTATTGGACCCTGTCATCAGGTCCTAGCGGAGAAGGGCTTTTCCCTCCCCGGCACCTTAATGGTCGGTACTGATTCCCATACCACCACTGCCGGTACTTTTGGCTGTTTTGGCACAGGTATTGGGTCAACAGAAATGCTGGGCGTGCTGGTCTCTGGTCAAATCTGGCTGCGAGTTCCGGAAACGATACTTTTTACCTGGAGCGGTACACTACCACCCGGGGTCTACTCCAAGGATTTAATCCTACGGACAATTAAGGAAATCGGCCAGGCCGGAGCCACATATAAGGTAATGGAATTTGCCGGGGAAGCGATCACCGCCCTCACGGTTGATCAAAGAATGACAATCACTAATATGGCTGTGGAAGCCGGAGCAAAAACCGGCTTAATCGCTCCTGATGAAAAAGTATTTGAATATTTAACCGCTATTGGCGCAACCAAAGGTGAGCCACTATATAGTGATTCAGATGCCGGTTTTTCTCAGAAATTCGAATTTGACGCAGCTACACTGGTTCCACAGATTGCACTGCCGCATGAGGTAGATAATGTTGTCAATATTGATCAGGCAGCAGGGGAGATTATCCATCAAGCCTACCTTGGTTCCTGTACAAATGGCCGCTATAGCGACCTGGCAGAAGCCGCTAAAGTACTCCAGGGTCAAAAGGTCCATCCCCGCATCCGCTTACTCGTGTCTGCGGCATCAAGATCGATATACCATCAGGCCCTAAAGGACGGCATTATTGAGACTTTATCCGAAGCCGGCGCCATGATTCTGGCACCTAGCTGCGGTGCCTGCCTTGGTCTGCATAGCGGAATATTATCCAGCGGCGAACGGGCAATCTCCTCTACCAACCGCAACTTCCTCGGCCGCATGGGCCATAAAGAATCGGAGATATTCCTGGCCTCCCCGGCCTCGGTAGCTGCTGCTGCCATTACTGGTAAAATTACCGACCCGCGCAACTATCTGTAGGAGGGGTAATGATGAAACAACTGATTGGAAAAGTATTAAAGTACGGAGATAACATCAACACAGATCTAATTTCGCCGCCGCAATATCTTGAGAAATCGCTTGAGGTTATCGCTGCGCATGCCATGGAAGGTATTGATGAGCATTTTAACCAGAAACTCTCTCCCGGTGATATCATGGTGGCAGGCAATAACTTTGGCCCTGGATCTAGCCGGGAAACAGCACCCATTGCTCTCAAAATAGCTGGGGTCAGTGCCATTATAGCCAAATCTTTTGCACGAATTTTTTATCGGAATGCCATCAACATTGGGCTGCCGGTATTGGAGTGCACTGAAATTGAAAAGATAAGCGACGGCGACACCCTTGCAATAGACTTAGATACAGGACACATCGATAATAAAACTACAGGCGAGACCTATCAGGCAACAGCATTGTCCGAACCGGTTATGGATGTTCTATCCGCAGGCGGGCTTATCCCCTATCTGGAAAAACGTTATGAAAAAACAACTAAGGTGTAACCCTTAAAGGCTAAGACAAAATAACGGTGGTTGGGTCTTTTTCAAGACCCAACCACCGTCATTGCCTTTCTTAATGCGGCTCACTAAAAACAGCATTTTGTTACAGTCCCAAAAGATGGCCTCTTGTCAGTAAACTACTTATCCAACAAATTGCAGCAGTTCTTGCTCTTCCTGCCTAAACAACTTATCCAAATCAAGAATTATCATCAGGCGTTCTTCCTGTTTACCGATGCCACGGAGGAATGCTCCGGCATGGGTCATCATTGAAGCTGGCTCAATAGCGCCGTCGTCAAGCATCAGCACCTCTGTAACCTCATCCACTACAACCCCGACTTCCATGCCCATTGTTTCTACAATGACCGCTTGTTTGCCTTTGGCTATCTCCGGTATCAGCCGGAAGCGTTTGGCTAAGTCCACTACCGGGATTATCTTACCTCTAAGATTAATGATTCCCTCCAGATAATCCGGCATATTAGGTAATTTATTCGCGCCCTTATAACAGATAATCTCTTTCACCTGAGTGATAGAAACTGCGTACTCCTCATCCCCCAGCCGAAAGACCACCATTTGTTCTGATGTCATTTAGCCCGCCTCCAGTTAATCCCCATTTACACACGGAATCTGGCTACCGCTGTTTGTAAATCCTGAGCTAGCAGGGCCAGGGCCTGGCTGGAGGTTGCAATTTCTTCCATGGAAGCCAATTGCTCTTCAGTGGCTGCCGAGACCCCCTGGGACTCGCCTGCTGATTTTTTGCTAAGATCATCAATTTTCTTAACCGAAGCTACAATCTGTTGACTCCCGGTAGCCATTTGTTGAATGGCTGCCGAAATTTCCTTCACCTGATCAGATACCTGATCCACTACAGCCATAATTTCTTTAAATGCCATTCCGGCGGCATTGACCACCGCAGTCCCCCGCTGGACTTCCTGCGTCCCCTCATGCATAGCTACTACAGCTTTATCTGTATCTCCCTGTATTTCCCCGATGAGTTCGGCAATCTTCTTAGCCGCCTCCTGGGACTGCTCAGCCAGTTTCCGCACCTCTTCTGCCACCACGGCAAAACCCCGTCCCTGTTCGCCAGCCCGGGCGGCTTCAATTGCAGCATTTAATGCCAGCAGATTAGTCTGACCGGCAATACCGGAGATAGTGTCCACAATCTGGCCGATTTCCTTGGAGCGCTCGCCCAGTTTGACGACAACCCTGGCGGAGGTATTGACTGTATCTTCAATTTGTTGCATCTGCTTAACCGCTTTTTCCACTTCTTTGTCACCATTTTTGGCTTTATCGGCAGCCTGAGCCGACTGATCAGACACCTGATTGGCGTTGGCTGCGATCTGCTGAATACCTGCCGACATCTGCTCCACGACAGCAGAGGTATCATTGGCAGCCTCCATCTGCGCCGTAGCCCCGGCAGCCACATCAGTAATTGCTGTTGCGATCTGGTTGGAGGCCTGAGCCGATTGCTCAGAATTAGCGGTAAGCTCCTCACTGGAGGCTGCGACCTGTTCAGCATTAATGGTTACCTGCCTGATCAAGTCCTTAAGTTGCGCAACCATCGTATTAAAGGCTTCTGCCAATTGACCGATCTCGTCCTGACGATCGACTTTCACATTCTCGGTCAGGTCACCGGCTGCCACCTTCCGGGCCACCACGGCCAAGGCATTGACTGGCCGGGATATGCTGCGAGCTGCCAAAAAGCCAATTGCGATCCCGATTATCGTAGCAAACACCGCGGCAATAATTGCTGCCATCTTGGCCTGCTGGGCGTTGGCGACAGCCCCATCAAGGGCATTATTGATTTGTTTGGCCCTAAACTTGGTGTGTTCCACAAGTTGTGCATCAAGGGCCTGCGCAATAGGCCCCATTTCCTCGGTCATGACTTTGAGGGCCTCATCCCGTTTACCGGCTTGTATCATCGGAACAAACTTTTTCTCGGCCAGTTCTGTATACTTACCGTCTAAATTTTTAGTATCCTCTGCATATTTGCGCCCTTCTACCGAAACAACAGAAATCTTGAGCAGATCTTCTTCAGTTGCAGTGGATGCATCGCTGGCTTTTTTCCAGGAGTCCAGAAACCGGGGATCCCCGTAAATAAACCATCCCCGCAGGTAAGCTACCTGGGCTGTGGCATTATAAGTAATCTCATTTGTTTTAAGAAGCAGGGGTACCATTGTATTTTTGAGTTCAAGGTTCTCGCTTACGGCGTCATTAACCATCCAAACGGTGTAAGTAAATCCCGCTGCGGCCACTGCTACAACCAGCAAAAAATAAATGATCATTTTCGTCGTTAGATTCATTTTCATATTTCCCGCCTCTACAGTACTAGAAGCGGCTTCGCCCCCTTTATTTTTAAGTTACACATAAAATCGGACCTTTGTCAGCCATATCTGACACCTCTAAGCAACACGTTGCCTATCCACGAGCAATCAACTCTACAACCAAACCTCCTCTGAACTTTCACTACCCAATGTTTAGCCCATTCCAAAGAAGAAATGTAACACAATTGATTTGTGTTACATTTCTTTAACCGCGTTAAGGTAACTTATTATATAATTACATGGTTAGAAACATTATTGAGGATGTGAGACCCCATGGAATATGTTGAGCCGATTCGCGATAAGCAACAAATTGATGCAGTAAAAAGTTATTTGAAAAAACAAAATCTGCGTAACTACCTTCTTTTCGTTCTAGGTATTAATAGCGGGTTGCGAATCTCTGATCTATTGGTTCTGAAGATAAGTGACGTAAAAACCAAAGACCGGGTGATCATTCGTGAAAAGAAAACAGGCAAAAAAAAAGATTTCCCACTTTCTGATACATGTAAAAGAACGATTGATGAATACCTTGCAAGCATTAGCAGTGAAAATGACTGGCTTTTTAAAAGCAAAAAAGGTGAACAGCCGATTACCCGCATTCAAGCATACCGGATCATGAATCGGGCCGCACGTGCTGTAGGCATTAAAGGCGCTATCGGGACACATACATTACGAAAAACATTTGGTTACTGGGCCTACAAAAGCGGCGCAGATGTAACAAAAATTCAAAAACTACTTAACCATTCGGCTCCCAGCGTTACCTTAGCTTACATCGGAATTACCAAAGACGAGTTAGATAATATTTATAT
>NZ_DATMXX010000134.1:0-9650 GCF_035561255.1 Sporomusa sp.
CAACAATACGGAAAACCTTTATTTTTATCCCAAAAAGGATACAACTTTGGATACAAGTTTACGTAATTTAAAAATACAAAAAGCCTCCGCTAACCTGCGGAGGCTTGATTTTGCTAGGTTTATTGGCGGAGAGGGTGGGATTCGAACCCACGGTCCCTTTGACAGGACACTTGATTTCGAGTCAAGCACCATCGACCACTCGGACACCTCTCCATTAAATTACTTCCGTCTTTGGCGGAAAAAATCTTTCATAATTGCTGTGCATTCATCTGCACGTACACCAGAGGTTACTTCCAGGCGATGATTAAGCGCTGGATTCTGCACAACATTAAAGAGTGATTCAACTGCTCCGGCTTTGTAGTCGGGGCTGCCATAGACTAGTCTATCGATACGGCTCATGACAATAGCACCAGCACACATCGGACACGGTTCTATAGTAACATAAAGTGTAGCGCCAGTCAATCGCCAACGGCTTAGTACCTTACAGGCTTCTCTGATGGCGATCACTTCGGCATGAGCAGTAGCGTCATGCCATATCTCACGCATATTGTGAGCACTTGCTACAACCTGCTGGTCTATCACCAGCACAGCACCAATCGGTACCTCGCCCAGATCATACGCCTGCCTGGCTTCAACCAATGCCAGTCCCATATAGTAACTATCATCCATAGTTTTTCACCGCCGCTGAAGCTTAAAAAATGCCACTTTGATATTATATCCCGTCCTCAGAAAAAAAGTCAACACCTTTCCCTCCGGTATATTGTGGATACCCGATTACCGTCTTAAGGTGGCAATAAGACGTTTGGGATTAAGCAGCAGTTGAATCGCATCTTCAGGACTTTTAACAACAATGTCAGCGGCTGCCAGAATACCACTGCTAACCCCTTCAGGTCCAAGAAGTGCAATCTTTAGTCCGGCAATAAAGAACATCGGCTGGTCATTTACTCCGTTTCCAATGACGACTGTGTTGTCTGCCCCCAGTCCCTGGACATATTGCGCCTTTTCTGTACCATCTGCCTGCTTACTCAAAACAATAACTTCCACACCAGCGACATTCTTTAACTGCTCACGCACTGTACCGAAAGTATCTGCCGTAATTACTGTTACATGAATTTTCACAGCTAATTCTCGCAATAAATCACAGACTAAACTACTGATAATGCCATCCTCGGCTAAGGTTCCATTACAATCAAAAACGGCATGTTTAAAGCTCAAGTTCCTTCCATCTGGCAAAATAACTTCAATCATATTTATCCGCCCCCTACCATTACTACCGTAGATCAATTTTACTAAAGTGTAAGATACCTCGCACAATTCATCCCTACCCATGTTGCCAAAAAGCCAATACCACAGTTGGCTATGACATTATATAGGGCAAGGGAAACATCTGACTCCTGCAATAATTTTATTGTCTCATAACTAAATGATGAAAATGTTGTTAGCCCGCCCAGAAAGCCGGTGGTAACAAACAACCGCCATTCTGGTTTAACAATGATCTTATCATTCACCAACGCCAAAAATAACCCAATGATAAAACACCCTGCCACATTGACGAACAATGTCCCATAGGGGAAATTTGATCCAAACCGCTCCGCCGCCCAGGAGGAGACTAAATATCTTGATGCAGCCCCTATTCCGCCGCCAATCACCACGATTAGTATGTTAAGCAACATGTCCACACCTCCCAGAAGCAACAGAATTATTACCGGGCCTTGCCGTATTTGAATACTTCAATATCATCTAGAGTAACTAGCCCTTCCTGCAGCATTTCATCAATATAAGGAAGCAATTTATTAATATATTCCTCGCTATCAATGATTTCTACCAAGACCGGCAAATCGCTTGACAGATCCACAATACTCGCAGAATGAATCCGACTATGTGCACCATAACCCATCAACCCGCGAAACATAGTGGCCCCTGCCAAATCGAGTTCTTTAGCTTTTTCGATAATGGCATAATAGAGAGCCTTACCTTTGTAACGGTCCTGCTCACCAATATAAATCCGTAACCGCTTAGCCTTACCTGTAATTTTAGGCATATATATCCTCCTTTCAGCAATAACCAGGATACTCTTATACCAGCCATAGTATAGAACAGACTCCTACCAGGTATCTGGTAGGAGTCATCACCGCTCATCACGGGGTTAATGGCGAACTCCATCGCCCAAGTATTGATTTATAGGTAAATTATAACAGCATGCCCGGATTAGCGTCAACAGTAAATTACATAGATAAATTAATCAAATCAGCCGTAACATCCTCAGTTGTGATTGCTCTGACCAATAATTAATTGCTCGATTTCAGCCTCAAATCGCTGATCATCTTGCCGCGTTCTTTTGCTAGGCCCGCCTGTTCTTCCGCCGCCACGACGAAACTTAGCTTTAATTTCCCGCTCTTCCAGCAGAAAATCGATATTCTCCGGACTATACACTTTACCTGTCGGACTAAGACAAGATGCAGACTTGCCTAACACCATCGATGCCAGTCCCCAATCCTGCGTAATAATTATATCACCAGGATCAGTCAGATTGATTACTTTTATATCTGCTTCTTGAGACGAACTGCCTACTACTACATGATGATCTGAAACAATATTATGGTTAAAACTAGCCACAGTCCAAACCGGGATATCATATGTTTGACCCATGCGGAGACATATCTGAAGAGCCGCCTTCGGACAAGCATCAGCATCAATTAATATTTTCATGGTGTTCCTTTTCTCCTTATTTTTCTTGATACTTTCGTGACAAAGATAGCTTTTCCTCTTATATCAATGACTGTTTTCATTATTAACTTTAACGGAAGAGTTGTCCGATATATCAATAATATTCTGTTATTCGGCATAATTCTCCATACTTTTCAGCAGGCCTTTGATATAATTACCAAAAGTGTAAATAAATGCAGCATAGAGTATAGTAATTTAAGATTCTTTGAGGGGAGAATTGGTAAATGACCTTTTACGAACTTTCAATTATTGCAGCTCTATCAGCTACATTCGCCGTAGGATGTGTTTATTTTTTCTTGTTCTGGCTCTACCGACAAACATATATAGGCTTGTGGGCAACTTTCTGGCTAGTTCACTTCCTTACGCAAATTTTTTTTCGCACCCCCTTACCGCAAATTCCTACACCTGTTTTAATCGTAATCCAGCTCATATCAATCGCCAATAATATACTCCTTGTGTATGCCACAAGTAAGTTCTTTGGACAAAAAATGACTAAAAGTTGGTATTACTGGGGTATTGGCTTATCCTTATTATCTGATATAGCCATTTTTTTTAATGCCTCATTTGCTGTAAAAAGCCTGCCCTCACTTGCTTTTATAGCTTATATCTATTTTTGGCATGGATGGATGTTCATACGCCACCTCGACAGTAAAAGCTGGGGTAAAACTGTTGTCGGTGCTGCTTTTATCGGAATGGGGTTACATACATTGGATATGCCTTTTCTTATCTCAGTAAGTTGGTTTGCACCATGGGGTTTTTTAATCAGCGCCACACTCCGCTTTATCATATCGATTGGTGTTCTAATGCTATATGTAGAAAAAAACTTTCGAGATCTGGTATCTAAAGAGCAGCAATATCGCCTACTAGCGGAAAATGCCGCCGATACCATTTATCTCTACAGTCTAAAACCAACACACAAGTTAGACTATATTAGCCCGTCAATATCCAGGCTAACCGGCTATAGCCCTGATGAATACTATGAATCACCTGGCCTGCTTTTTTCATTGATTCATCCAAGTGATGCTTTCTGGATTGAAAGCCTTGTTAACAGCCCAAGTTCGGTTTCAACTAGCCCCCTAGTAATGCGTCTTATTCGAAGGGATCATACTTTAATTTGGGTTGAACAGACAACTGTCCCAATCCTTGACACTGATGGCTTATGTATAAGTTTCGAAGGAATTATTCGCGACATATCCACGCGTAAGATGCTGGAGCAAGATGTCTCTCGCTTAGATCGATTGAATACTGTCGGACAAATGGCAGCGAATGTAGCTCATGAGATCAGAAATCCGCTAACAACAGTTAAAGGCTACTTGCAGTTCTTTCTAAAAAAGCCAGTTTTCTTAGGCTATCATGAGCATTTTAGTTTACTCATAACCGAACTGGACCGTGCCAATTTGATTATTAAAGAATATTTATCTCTCTGCCAGAATAAATCCCGTGATCTAAACCTTTGCCAGCTAAATAATATCATTCAAGATATCTATCCACTAATAAAAGCTGCGGCAAATGCATCAAGCATGGAAGTTTACTTTAGCCCGGAAGCCCTACCTGAGATACACTTGGATGAAAAAGAAATACGTCAGCTGCTTTTGAATTTAGTTCGCAACGGTTTGGAAGCCATGGAGCCCGGTGGATCCGTCATGATAAGGACTTATGTCAAAAATGATGAAGTAGTTTTGGAAGTACAAGATCACGGGGCCGGAATCCCTCCACACATCTTAGAAAATATAGGTAAACCATTTCTAACTACAAAAGATACTGGAACGGGTCTTGGCCTTGCAGTGGTTTATAGGATTACAAGTGATCATCAGGCAAAAATTCAGGTGGTGTCTGGCCCCCTAGGAACAACCTTCTATATATTCTTTAAAAACAAATGAAATAATGTTGGTTTTCTACTAAGAGAGTCCTATCTAGGGGCTCTTTTTTTTATCTTAAATACTAATTATGCTTTTCCTTGTTTTTAGAGTATATAAGATAATTTACTTAAAGGGGGTGATGCCTTTGATTGTTCCAATTCTCTACAGTTTCTCGCAAAAACAAATATGGAGGATGATTTGACATGGGTACTCAAGAAACTAGTATTTCTTCTAGAAACAAAACAAATTCTGCACTACAAGTGCGAATCGCTGAGGAGCCTTGGGAAAAAAGCGAAATCTATAAACTACGTTATCAGGTATATGTCCAAGAAATGGGTAAACCCTTAAGCTCAATCTTTAACAAAACAAAACAGATCTTTGATGCCATGGATGATCGGAGCATTTTACTTTATGTACAGGCCGGTAGCGAAATTGCTGCTACATTACGACTAACAATTTCTTCCCCTGATGACTATCCTTCTGACATAATTGAAGCGTTTCAGTTTCAGAAGTTTAGAACAATAAGTGAAGGCTTCGCGAAATCTCCCTATGGTCTCGCTACTAAAATTGCCGCGCTAGCACATTACAGGAGTTCTCCTGCATTTTATCTAATGCTTGTCGAGTCCTATCGCCTACTCCATGACCATAAAGCTCCAATATGCTTTGGAGGTTGCAATCCTTCAATCGTGCCATTATACGAACGGATAGGTTTTAGAAGATTTACTAAAAACTTTACTGACCCCGGATACGGTCTTTTAGTCCCATTGGTCATGGTGCTGGAAGATCAAGAACACATGAGAGCTGCTAAGTCTCCTATTTATCGTCTAGCGCGTAACCGTCCTAATGATCGAACAGTAGCACAACTTTTTTCCAAGGCGTTCCCGGAGATATCGAAGCAACATAATAGTCAACTAGTCACACAAGAAAGCTTGAGTAAATACCTGGAAGACAAATTAAGCAATAACTCTCCATTTATATTTCCAGTATTCAAATACCTTGACGCCAAAGAGGTGATCCGGCTTCTACTTGTGGGAGTAATATTCTCCTGCTCTCCAGGTGATTGCATCGTAAATCAGGACGGCTTATCCAGCGATTTATATATCTTGTTGCACGGCACCCTAGTTTCTTCAGCAAATGAAAGTTCTCACATGCTGCAACCTGGAGATCATTTTGGCAATCTAACAGCTTCCTCGCAGTCACGTCAAACGACCTCAGTCTCTGCGGTAACCGAATGCGAGGTTTTTGTTTTACCGTTGCAAGCATTCGAGCGCTATCAGCACCTTTACCAAAGATCAGCGCAAACTTTATTAAGCAACTTAAAAGCTACTCAAGTGCTTTCCTCTGTTTGCATCAAAACTAACCAAGGAGGACAACATCATGAATAAAAACATTGATTTACTGTTAATAAATAGTTTTGCACCTAGACAAAGGATTGCTTCCGATGCCGC
Source organism: Sporomusa sp. (assembly GCF_035561255.1). Classification (GTDB taxonomy): domain Bacteria; phylum Bacillota; class Negativicutes; order Sporomusales; family Sporomusaceae; genus Sporomusa. The sequence continues at coordinate 6,035 of NZ_DATMXX010000134.1, forward strand.
ACTGGAAAATGGATTAGCCATGATTCGCACCTATCTTGAAGAACGTGGCTTTAGCGTTTATGTTGCCGATGATCAACGGGTTTCACTTGTTGAAAGGGGTGTTCCCAAATGGTGCACATATTTGCTGCGCAGGCTGGTCAAGTTGCAATTATCCCAGACTACCGGCCGGTTTAAGTTCTTGGCCCTTGCCGCCCTACTCTTAGCCTGGCCGGTACAATCGCTAACCCTTCGCTTACGCAAACACCATCTGGATGAGATTATTGACAATATAGTTACCCTTGTTAAAACCGAGCAAATCCCGTTGGTAGGAATAAAAGTTTGGGGAGGAGCTCCTTACACCTGGAGTAGTAAACTATCCAAGAAGATCAGAGAAACTAGTCCAGAAACTATCGTAATCGCAGGTGGACCGCATGTAAAAGTATATGGAGAACATGTCCTGGCTCAGGGTGAATTTGATTTGGCGATTATGGGCCCAGGCGAAGAACTGCTGGAATACCTACTAAATAAGAGAAATACTGTTACGACAAAAGTGGCCTTTCTAGACCTCGTGCATCGGGAATTAGGACCCTCCCCCCTGCTGCGAACAGGCCATTACCATGAACAAGGCGACTACATGTTCCACTCATTTACCATTCCCAAATACAGGCCGGTAGACATGGCAGATAAGGTATGGTTTCACACCTTGATCGACGGACTGGGTTGCACCTGGAATAAGTGCAGCTTTTGCTCACATACCAGGCAAAATACCCATTACACCCCACGGCCGATAGAGGAGATAAAGGACGAAATCGTTGCTATGACAAGCCGGGGTATCGCATTTTTCCGGTTTAGCAGCTCTGAAACACCATTAGGCCATGGCCAATCTATCGCCCAAATGATCATAGCCGAAGATATAAAGATAAATTACTCCATGTTTGTCCGGCCAGGCAAAACATCTGAACACGTCTACAAAATCTATCGTCTAATGATTCGCTCCGGCCTCAGAGCCGTGTTTTTAGGTGGTGAGACCGGACATGATGAGATTAATGACAAAATTATGAACAAGGGGGTGGTACAAAAGGACATTATTGATACAATCCAGTGCATTAAACTGGCGGCAGTGGCAGAAGGCCTGACTTGCCAGGTTGTATTATCCATGATTTACCCTTGCCCGGTCATCCCTGGAATAACCCTGGAGAACGTTTTTGAGCAAAATGTAAGTTTAATTAGAGAAGCTAACCCCGATGCAGTTATCGTAAATCCTCCAGGGGTACTTCCTGGGACGGCGTGGTTTGATGAAAGAGAAAAACTAGGTTTTAAGTTAGGACAAAATTTTGTAAATGAACTAATGAACTATGAGTACTCCATTTACAAACCGGTAGAATTCTGGCGTAAACTCGACTATACTTTGAACGATTTGGATGTACAAAAGCTACTTAAAGAGATCGGCAGACTCAATAAGGCAATCATCAATATGGGAATCCCCATAAATATCTCTGACGACTATCTAATGATGAGTCAAGCCATCGGGTATAGTTCGAAGGCAGACCTGTTTGATTTTAAGAAAAAATCGTTTGTTGATATCATTAGTGGGACAAGCACATTCATCAAGCAAATCACCAAAACTATGAATGACCGCAGCAAACTGCTGGCAGCATCAAATCCATCCAATCAAGCTGCATCACCGGCGGCGACATCCACGACTAAAGAGTAGACCGTACACAAGCTTGCAACCCACTAGAGAGGAACCGCCAGTTGGCGGTTCCTTCTGCTTTTCCAGCGTTTTTTAAACTTACTGACAATGCCAGCTTGTTGACTGTTATGATAAAAGCTATAATAATAACAGCGCGGATTGTCAAGCGGAGGGAACTTCAGATGAAATCATCAATTGCTATGTACCGGTCTATTGCCTTAGACTTGGCCCAACGAATCATTAATGGCGAATACAGTGTACACGAAAAGATTTCGGGTAGATCCTTATTAGCCAGCCATTACAATGTATCGCCGGAAACAGTCAGGAAAGCGATAGCCCTCCTAAAAGTTAAGAATGTTGTCAGTGTCTCCCAGGGTAAAGAAGTAACTGTATTATCTACCGAAAATGCCTATAGCTTTGTAGAACACTACAAAAGCTCCGACTCTGTCGACTCCCTGCATCATGACGTTGAGCTTCTCTTACAGCAAAAGCGTGAGATTGATGCAAGACTGGAAAACCTGCTTACTGATATTATAAATTATTCCGATAAACTCCGTAATCTCACGCCCTACAATCCGGTTGAGGTTCAGGTACCTGAAACCTCGCATACCATCGGCCATACTATTGCAGAAATTAGATTGTGGCAACACACCGGAGCTACCGTTGTGGCAATTCGACGGGGTACAAAAATCATCATTTCCCCTGGCCCTGACGCCAAGATTGAGCCACATGATCGAATTGTGGTTGTTGGCGATCCAGAGATTCTAACAAAAACAACAAGCTTTGTTGGCAATCCAACATAAAAAACGAGCCTCCCTTTACCAGAAGGGTGGCTCGTTTTGTATTATTTCAAACGTTTAGGCATAGAAACCGGCCAGTGAGGCTGTAGCATCAGTATGCAACCGATCCTCTGCATAGTTTGGTTTTCCGAGGCCATATACATCTTTCATCTCATAGAAGCCTTTGCGGCCATAGATAAACTGAGCCGCTTTATAAGCCCCCTCGGCATAGGCCGTTCTGGAAAAGGCCGTGTGTGTGATCTCAATTTGATCATACTTCCCGCAAGCCAACACTTTATGGCGTCCGGTAATATCACCCGCCCGGATTGAGTGAATGGGTATCAAGTTATCGGCTTCCGACTTTTCAAGCCCCCGTTTAATCGCTGCGACGATTTTTTCCGCAGTGCCTGACGGACTATCTTTTTTATTTCTATGATTTTCATCAACAACCTGAAAATCATAATCTGATTGAAGGGCAGCTGCGATTTGAGCCATCACTAATAATACATTGACACCCAGGGTGATATTCGGGGCAATTACCACACCAATCTCCCTTTTCCTGGCCAACACCTTCACTCTTTTTATATCCATCTGGGTATAACCGGTAACTGCAGTTACCACGTTGACCTTGCACCGCGCCAGAGTCGCTAAATGTTCCCGCAGGAAGGATGGCGAGGAAAAATCGATTAATATATCGGGTTTATACCTGTTTAATTTTTCTTCTAGATTCTCCGTAGTCTCAACCGAGACACCCATGTGCGGTCTATGTAAAAGCTCGCCTAAATCTTTACCGGCATCCTGGCTGTTTTCCCGGCACAATACTAGCGCTAGTGCCTGTTCTTTATGAAAATATTCAGCTGCAATTCTCCCTGTTGTTCCTAAGCCAATTAACGCAACTTTCATCAGAACACCTCCTTGGCTACTTACAACTTAATAATACCATCGAGGTTGTAAGTTAGTCAAGTATATTACGCTAGAAAAATCTATCCATTATATTCCATAATTATTGTTGTTCATAAATTAAACCCCTGCCGAAACGGCAGGGGTTTGTATATGGGTGCTTACGTATGCGCGTTATTCAATTCAATGTTTTCGCAACCCTCATATTCTCGGAGGACACCTATTACATTTCTATTATTACCAGTTTAAATTCACTATATACATA
>NZ_DATMXX010000135.1:0-5925 GCF_035561255.1 Sporomusa sp.
TCAAACCGGTATTGGTTTCTGGCTGAGGGCCATGTTTGGCAATCCGGCCACGACCGGCTCCGGTGATCCTTACACCCATGTATTTAGAGTAACTAAGAGCCAGCCCTCGCTGGTGCTGGAACAGCAATATCCGGATATTCCGGCCTATGAAAAGTTTAATGGCTGCAAAGTCAACAAATTCTCCTTTACCTATGGCGGAGATACAGACTTAACTGCCAATATTGATCTGCTTGGTGCCAAACGTACTGTTGGCGCAACACCCTTTGCGTCCCCCCTGACCGCACTCCCGCTCCTGAAATTCAGTAACTTTCAAGGAACGATTGAGGAAGGCGGAGCGCAACTGGCGATTGTGACCGAGGCAAGCCTGAACGCTGATTTCGGTCTGGACGGCAATACCCATACCATTGGCGGCAACGGTTGCCGAACCGACTTGCCTGAGGGTATCCTTCAGGTGTCCGGCAGTATCAAGGCATTTTTCGCCGATACGGTGCTGCTGAATAAGGCGGTTAATAACACGAAATCCTCATTGAAGTTCAAGTTCACCAGCGGCACCCACAGCCTGCAGTTTTTTATGGAAGAGGTCATTTTCCAGCAAACATCGCCAGGTATTGAAAGCGAAAAAGGGATCTATATCAATCTGCCCTTTAAGGCATTTTACGATAGCGGAGCCGGCGGCAGTTCTATTGTTGCGACTTTGGTGAATGGTTATGCCTCTTATGCCGTTGTATAGGCATAATTATTATCCGACTATTGAGTAAAAAAATCCTAGGGGAGTCTTTAAAAGAATCTGAGCCTTATAATGGAAAATGAATTAAGAAGTGCAAGCTTATGCATCGAAGGGTGTACATGCTTGTATTTTTTATTTAAACCGGTACTAGACTTTTTTTGAGATATGAATTCGAAGAGTAGCTAATTTTAGATTTTATGGTCTCCCCAGTTCGCAAGCATTCGATGGTTAACGATGTGTTTTATGGTGGTGATGATTATGACGATATTGGAAAGCTTTTTTAATTTTGTTGAAGATGGAATAGCTGATATTGGCGAATTTTTTTCTAGTCATGCTCCTAGTGATTTAGGAGAAGATCAAAAACTTAGGCCAACTGAGCCTCCACTGGTACCGCAAGTTAATTCCAATGTCCAACAAGCTGTCTATGTTCAGCAAAGCTCAGGGAGTTTTACTCTTACTGGATTGCCAATAGATCAAGTTTATTCTAGTGCTGAAAAAACTTACCCCAATAAAGATGGATTGATGGCTAATATATATGGAGTTCCAATTAAGAATCCAGATGGAACATATACAGATGCTGCTGGTCACACAATTATGGCGTCTGATGTAGATGGAAGCCCTATTTTACCCAAAGATGTCCCGCAATATTATGAGTGGTACAAGCGAAATGACTTAGTTAATAAAATTGATGGGAATGAGCTCTCATCTCAAGTGAGAGCTGAAGACTTGAGTCCTCCTACTAGTCCAGTGCATATTGATGAGCCGCCGATTTTAACATATGAAGAGATAAAGAACGACATAACGCTGGAATTTATTGATGGGATGTGGGTAAAGGCTAAGCACGGAATTCCGCTTTCTGAAGAGCTCGAAAGAATAGATGAGCGGGATAGAGTAAATGCACAAAGACTTTATGATTCAATTGGTGATACTATAAAAGGCTTGCAATTGTGGTCGGCGAGCCAAGATAAACACATGGCGAAAAGGATGCTTGAGCTTGAAAGAGTTACGCCAGAAGATCCGCTATATGAGTTTAAGTTAGAAGAAGCAATCAACATGTGGAAAGAAACTAATAATTCTGTAGTTCCTGGTGGTATGAAAATTGCCCGAGGACTAAACGGAGTCATTAAGGGTACGAGTACAGTTGTTTATGAAATAAGTAAGCTCGGAAGTACTAGAAACTTTAGACCAGGCGCACTAGAGCATATCCTAGAAGGCGAACTAACAGCAGGTGGAAGGGCTGTTGGATTTCATTATGAGGGAATGCCCACAGCTGTTGGGAAGGTAATTCCAGAAACAGTATCGAAACCAAATACATTTGGTGTATATAAGGCTCAGGTCGACGTCGGAGGAGTGTCCAAATCTGGTAATGCAGGTGCTTCATCTTTTTTCCCGAAAGAATGGACTCCCCAACAAGTCGTAAACAGTATCAATGAGGCATACGCCAATAGGAGTCTGATTAGGGGAAACACTTTTAGAGGTGTCACAGAGTCCGGCATGGAGATAGAAATGTATTTGGATAAAACGGGTCAAATTATATCCGCATTCCCGATATATTAAAATTAGGAGGAATAGGAACATGAAGTACAGTTATAAACTACGGCAGGTTGATTTGGCCCATTCCAGAAAAACATTAGCCATAGATTTACCTGCGGAGATAGCGGTCGTCGAAATACTTCTACTATCCGATATAGACCGTGGAAGCAAGAAATGGTACTTTGAGGCTATTGATAAAGTACTAAGCGGGGAATCAGGATACCAAGAAATCAGCGGAAATGTATGTTGTCTAGAAATAAGGAAAGATAAAACCAAAGTCATCGATTTATTGGCAGTTGAGGACAGCGACAATGCATGTGAAATTGAAACAAACGAACTTCGGGAACTCATAGAAGTTTGGGTTGATGCAAAAAGTAAGTTTGACGAAAGTTCAAATGTATAGCTTCGACTGAAAAACATCGTTCCAACTGACTGCAGAAACCCTTACCACTTGAACCTCGTGGTAGCCAGGAAGTAAAGAATATGAACGTAAAATCCACATCAACACAAGGCGGTAAAAAACATGGCCCAATATCCCAATATCTAACAACCGGTATACCCTTTTACACTAAAATCAAAGACCCTCTCTGCAGTCTGAAATGGAAAACGATAGGTTACCTTTTATCCGGGCTCTGACATCTCCACCCAGCTCGGGTTCCCATTTCGGCGGCGGGTGTTGAAGAGCTTTTGCGCCTGGCGGGATCAATATAAAGGAATCAAGTACGGGTACTTAGGCGCTTTGTCGGCCTGTGACGGCACGCTGCAGTCCTGCCGTGACCGAGGCAATTCGGTACGCTACGGGGGCGAGCCCAGCATACCGGAAGGCGGGCTGTACGCGTAAGCTCCGAACTGTAATGGAATAAATAGATAAGGTTGGGTAACGTAATCGCCGCAGGGCGATTTTTTATTTGGGGGAGTATGAATAAACAACTTAACGATTTAATTGGCCTGCCCTTTATCGACGGCGGGCGTAATCCTGCCATGGGGCTGGATTGCTGGGGACTGTCCACGGAAGTCTTCCGGCGGTATGGGATCAACCTGCCTGACTACAAAATATCGTGTGAAGATGCCAGCCGGATTCATAGCGAAGTGGAAGAACAGCGGGCAGGCTGGCGCCGGTGTGAACAAGAAATCCCAGTGCCGGCGCTTGTCGTAATCCGGTTTACCGTCTACTGTGACCACACGGGGGTATATATCGGTCAGGGCCGGTTTATCCACACCCGCAAAGGAATTGGCGTAAACATCGACCGCATCGACAGTCCTGCCTGGACAAAACGTATCGAAGGCTTCTATGTACCGGAGGTGAGAGAATGATTACAATCACTGTATTGAGAAACCCCTTCAACCATACCGATAAGGAAATTCATAGCTGTGAGTATATTGCCGGTAAAACAGCCTATGAGTATGTTCAGCCTTATATCATGGGTCTGGATGAATTCGTTGTCAGCATTGGCGGTAATGTCGTTGACAATGTAAAAGAACAGCATGTCAATGATGAGGACTGGATCGCCGTCTGTCCGGTTGTCGGCAAGAGCGGTAAGGCCTGGTTTAGGGCTATCGCTATGATTGCATTGAGTGTCGCAGTGAATGGTTGGTCAAATTCTTGGGCTACCAAATGGGGCGCAAAAGAAATATTTGGATCCACCGCTAATTTCTGGGCCCACATGGCCGCTGGCGCTGTTAGCGCGATCGGCGGCACCCTCATCAATCACTGGTTCCCGGCGGCTAAGGCCGACCGGTACGAAATCAACCCGTCCTACAACTGGAGCAATGCCCAGCCGCTGACTGACCAGGGCAATGCCCTGGCCGTAACCTACGGTACCATGCGGACGTCCGGCCAGGTACTGGCTCAGCATGTGTCAAACGATGGCGACAATCAGTACCTCAACCTCCTGCTGTGCGGCGGGGAAGGGTTGATCGACAGTATCAGTGATATCCGGATCAACGACAACCCCGTTTCCTACTATAAAGACATCGACGTTGAAACCCGGTTAGGTGTCAATGACCAGACGTCAATTGCCAATTTTAACGACACCTATATTGATCAGGCGTTAGCCTATGAAATTAACAACGACAACAAATGGATTACCCAGCAAACCGATGGGAACGCAGTGGAAGGCCTGGAAGTCACACTGGAGTTTCCTTACGGCTTATACTACGCCAAGGACAGCGGCGGTTTGGGGAACGCGTCGGTCACCCTGCAAGCGCAGTATAATAAGGTTGGGGATGATAATTGGCGTAATTTCACTGACGGAATGTCGTGGGCGGTAACTCAGAACTCTAACGGGTACTTAAAGATGATATCAGTCAACTCAGTCGCGCCAAAAGAAACATGGACCATTACTTATGGTGACCATGGGAATTTTATCGTATCAGGGTCTGTCTCTGGAGTGAAACCAAATGCTAAAATTTATAACAAGTACAATAACGGGCTAATAGCCTTTAATATTATGGAGTACTGGGGCGAGAATAGATTTGTGCATGGCGATACATTTACAATTAATGTAACTCCCGATATTAACTTACAAATTGCGGCAGCGAAGAATACTTCGTTCTTCCGCACTTACCGTGTGGACAGTCTCCCTGCTGCCCAATATGAGGTGCGCGTTAAGTGCAGCGCCAAAAGCGGGACCAATAACCGCTACTCGACCCGCGTGTTCTGGACCCAGATGTCAAACATTATCTATGACGACTTTGCCCGTCCGGGTAAGGTGCTTATCGGCATCAAGGCCCTGGCCACCAACCAGCTGAGTGGGGGCATGCCCAACATAACCTGGCTGCAAACCAGAAACAAGGTGTGGGTCTGGAATGCCGACTCCGGTCAATACGAACAAAAGTCGGCTACCAATCCGGCCTGGGCTGCCTACGACATGATCCACCGCTGCCGGCAGATCAAAAACATCCATACCGGCAATTTGGAGTTTATTGTCAAGGGTACGCCGGCTTCGCGGGCCGTCTATCAGGATTTCGCCCGCTGGGCGGCATTTTGTGATAGCCGGAACCTGACCTTTAACTATATCTTCAATACGGCGACCGATCTGTGGACCTCGCTGCAAAAGCCGGAGGGTGTCGGCCGCGGCAAGGTGATCATGCGGGGAACCCGGTACGGGTGTGTCTGTGATGCTCCCGGCGAACCGGTCCAACTATTTACAGTGGGCAATATTCTCACCGATAAATTCCAAGAAACCTTCGTGGGACTCAAGGACCGGGCCAACGCGATAGAAGTGACGTTTGCCAACAAAGACAAAGCCTATCAGAAGGAAGTGATCACAGCTTACGCCGACGACTATGACAATACGACCGAGCCGAACATCACCCAGATTACCCTTGACGGTGTCACCAGCGTTGAGCAGGCATACCGGGAAGCAAAATACCGACTGCGGCTCAATCAATACCTGCAGCGGACAGTAGAGCACAGCGCGGATATTGATGCGATTGCCTGTCAGATTAACGACGTAGTTCTGCTGGCGCACGATGTGCCTCAGTGGGGCTATTCCGGACGGCTGCTGGCCGCAACGGCCACAACACTTCAACTGGACCGGGAGGTCACCTTACGGCCAGGAAAATCGTACACGGTTGCGCTGCAGATTACCAACCCGTCAGCCACAACGCCTCAGGAAGCCCAAAGCATTGTCACCGTCGGTGTGCAGGGCGTGGTACAGGAA
>NZ_DATMXX010000136.1:0-20237 GCF_035561255.1 Sporomusa sp.
GGCTTACTTGGTGCCATTGCTGGAACTTCAATATTTTCATCTTATGCGCTCAAATCGGAGATTCAAGATATTGAGGTTTCTAATAAACGGTCTATTCTGGCAGCAAAAGCAGAAAATGAATATACTGGTGCGGTCTTGGAGATCAGACGATTTATTGCTGACGGTGATGATAAATACAGCAAAAATTTTGAAGACAAGTTAAATAATGTTCTGGTATTAGAGTCTCAACTGCTTGATCTGACCGGTGCTGAGCAAAAAAAAGGGATTGAAAAGCTAATTCAGGATACAACAAGTTATAAAACTGGCGTAACAGAACAACTGATTCCAATTCTACGGCAGCAGTTTATTGAAAAACAGGCAGGAAATACTATTAAATATAACGATTTAGCTGGACAGTCGACGGTAGTAACCCGCAACTTGACACCATTTGCCCAAAGTATCCAGCAAACACTGCATACTGAAATGGAAGAGAATTCAAAAGTGTCTGCAGAAAAAGTGAATTCTGCGCAAAAACGCAACACTGACGCGGTAATTACTGCTGTTACCGTTGGGATCATCTCGCTGTTGGCGGGAGCTGCTCTAAGCATAATCTTGACAAAGATGGTTACCCGGCCGATTCAAGCCGTGACAAAGCAGTTAGATCAAATGGCAGAGGGTAATTATACTGGTCAAATAGATGTTCAACTGCAAAAACGCAAAGATGAATTCGGTAATGTTGCCGCTTCATTGGCGTATTTGCAGCAAAATACGCGGGCTTTGCTCTTACAAGTTCAACAGGGAGCAGAGCATCTGGCAGCTTCATCAGAACAATTGACTGCAAGCGCTGAACAATCAGCACAAGCGACTCAGCAAGTGGCCACAGCTATTAATCAGGTTGCTTCGGGAGTTGAGCAACAAGTATCGGCAGTGAACAGCACTGTAGTCGTCGTAGAAAAAATGTCGTCCAGTATTGAATTTGCAGCAGTTAGTGCTAACGGTGTGACCGCTATTTCAGAACAGGCTGCTTATGCTGTACAGACAGGAATGCAATCGATTGCAGCAGCTGTTGACCAAATGAACAGTATTGAAAGATCCGTTTCCGGCTCAGCTAACGTTGTTACTAAGCTCGGTGAGCGGTCTAAGGAGATTGGCCAAATTGTAGACACTATCTCTGGAATTGCCGGTCAAACCAATCTGCTGGCGCTTAATGCCGCAATCGAAGCTGCCCGCGCTGGAGAGCAAGGCAGAGGGTTTGCCGTTGTTGCGGAGGAGGTCCGTAAACTTGCTGAACAATCACAACTGGCGGCAAAACAGATAGCCGATTTAATTACCGAGATTCAAACAGACACCGAAAAAGCAGTTTTCACTATGGCCGACGGCACGCACGAAGTAAAGATAGGAAGTGAAGTTGTAGGTTTGGCAGGTAAAGCATTTAACGATATTGCTGTCCTCATAACCCAGGTATCGGTCCAGATAAAAGAGATCTCGGCGTCTGTACATCAGATGTCTGCCGGGAGTCAGCAAATAGTTAAGGCTGTTCACTCTGTTGATAGTGTAAGCAAAAATACTGCCGGTCAAACGCAGACCGTTTCAGCAGCTACTGAGGAGCAGGCGGCCTCAATGCAGGAGATTACCTCATCCAGTCAGGTGTTGGCGAAAATGGCTGAAGAATTGCAAGAGTCAGTACAAAAGTTTAAAGTATAAACTGATCATCTGGTGAAATACTACTCCTCAAAAGGGGTGGCTAAGATGAAAGTGACAAGAGCTGAAGAGATTATGAAGTCTGAAGAGGTTATCGGCGTAAAGTACCGCAATAATTATGTCTGGATTGAAGACGTGAATAAAGAACGCAGTACAGCCCATGTTACCTATCTTGAGAAACACAATACAGTTCATGTTGATGTGGACCAGCTCGAAGAAACTGGTCTGATAGAAATGCAGTAGACTAGCCAAGACAGTCTGTTTATGCGCATGTCTTAGGTTACTAAATTATTTTTATGACTGTATGGTTGCCAGAAGCAGGAACATGACAATATTTGTAGTATATATTACTAACAAGGACGACATAATTAAACCGCCTACTAGTGGCGGTTTTCTCTTTATAGGCAGGTGAAATAAGCTGATTGACAGGCATTTGAGTCAACAGGCAATGACGCAGCGCGGTTTACTGGCTGTGGTTGTTGGGTTAGGGGTAAGTGGCGGGGCATTGGCAGTTGCGCAGGCCTATTATCTAACTCAGGTAATTGACAGGATCTTTTTAGGCAGGCAAGACTTAGCAGCCGTCGCGGATACCTTATGGTTGCTTACCGGCCTGGCTTGCTTACGGGCGATTACTACATATTTCGAAGAAGTACAGGCTTTCAATCTGGCGACAGTGATAAAAACAGCCCTTCGGGAACGGTTGACGCGACATTTGTTCAGCCTAGGTCCGGTGACGCTTGCCAATCAGCAAGCTGGTGAGTTGATAAACATTGTCAGCACAGGGGTAGAAAATCTGGAACCCTACTTTGCCAAATATCTGCCGCAATTAGCTAAAGCATTCTTTATTCCGGTATTGATTCTAGTTGTGGTGTGGCCGCTTGATCGGACTACGGCGGCTATAATGCTGGTGACTGCACCCCTAATCCCGCTATTTATGGTTCTCATCGGCAAAGCGGCCGAACGGAGGAATAGCCGGCAATGGGAGACCTTAAATAATATGAGCGCCCACTTCTTGGATGTGCTGGCCGGGTTGGCAACCCTAAAAATATTTGGGAGGAGCCTTGAGCAGATAACAATTATTAACAGAGTTGGCCGGGAGTTTCGTGATGCTACCCTTGATGTACTCAAAGTTGCTTTTCTGTCAGCTCTGGCGTTGGAGCTTCTGGCAACCATCAGCACGGCACTGGTTGCCGTAGCCCTGGGTCTCAGGCTGCTTTACGGTGAAGTTACTTTTACTCAGGCCTTTTTTGTGCTGCTGCTAACACCTGAATATTATCTGCCACTGCGCCTCTTAGGCAGTCAGTTTCACGCCGGAATGACCGGAAAAACGGCTGCTGCTGATATATTTCGGCTATTAGCACTAAACGGGGGAAATCGTGCTGCCGGTATTGAACCGTTTTCGCCTCAGCAGCAGATTACACTTACTTTTAATCAGATTTACGCTACTTACCAAAACGGTAAGCGTCCGGCTTTAGCTGGAATATCCTTTATGCTGGAGGCAGGTCAGCATTTGGCTATTGTTGGACCGAGTGGGGCTGGTAAAAGTACGGTTGCTGCCCTGATTCTAGGTTTCATTGCACCTGCTTCAGGAAAAATTACGGTCAATGGCCAAGACCTTTCATCACTCAAACCAGCGGAGTGGTTACGTCATGTGGCCTTTGTGCCACAACGGCCACATTTGTTTCAGGGGACAGTGGCGGAAAATATTCGTTTGGCCAGGCCCGATGCGTCTATGGCCGCTGTTATTCAGGCTGGAGTAGCAGCCGGGGCGCATGATTTTATTAGCCGTTTGCCTAATGGCTATGAAACGTTGGTAGGAGAAGGCGGCCGGAATTTGAGCGGTGGTGAATGCCAGCGATTGGCAATTGCCAGGGCATTTTTACAAGATGCACCGCTACTTATATTAGATGAGGCAGCACGTGGTCTGGATGTTACCTCGCAGGCATTATTGGATACTGCATTAGCCCGGCTGCTCACCGGGCGGACTGCGATTATTATTGCCCACCGCCTGACAACCGTGCGGCAGGCTGACAAAATTATTGTGTTGACAGAGGGCAACATTGCTGAGATAGGCACACATGCTGAATTACTTAAGAACCGGGGCGTGTACAGTCAGTTTGTAGATGCAGCCCAAGCCAGGAGGGGGCAGTATGCTTAAGCTTTTATTAGGCAGCAGGAGCACATTGTGGATGGCTGCCGCCACCTGTATAGTAGGCAGTTTAACCATTTATGCCAGTATTGGTCTTCTAGCGGCCTCGGCCTGGTTGATTTCAACCGCTGCTCTCCATCCGCAAATTGCCGCTTTGTCTGTAGCCATTGTCGGGGTGCGGTTTTTTGGTCTGGCACGGGCGGTCTGCCGTTACTTGGAACGGTATTTGAGCCATGATGTTACCTTTCGGCTGCTGGCTGATATCCGGGTGTGGCTGTATACCCGCCTGGAACCGCTGGCACCGGCCGGTTTGCTGTCCTTTACTAAAGGTGATGTGTTTAGTCGCCTTGTCGCAGATGTGGAGACATTGCAGTATTTCTATTTGCGTGGTTTTTTCCCGACACTGATCGCGGTGCTCACTGCTGTTGCAACGCTGGCTCTGCTGGGGTGGCTGGCCCCGACGCTGGTCTGGCCTGTTGCCGGGGCCTTTCTGGCAGTAGGCTGCCTCCTGCCGGTTCTACTTGCTCACTTTGGTCAAAAGGCAGGGCGGGGTGTGATTAAGAACAGGGCGGCACTTAATGGGGCTCTTGCTGACTGTGTTGAAGGCATGACTGAACTGGCTGTCCTAAGCTTGCCTGAAAAGCAAGCAGCCCAAGTAGCAGCAGTAAATGGTAATCTGGTTGCAAGTCAAAAACAAGCGAAAGTAATAACCGCTTTAGCAGACTCTTTGGGAAACCTGGGGATGAATCTGACCACGATTGCCGTTGTCGCTCTGGCAGCACCACTCGTCAGTAACGGCAGCATTAGCGGGATTTATCTGGCAGTGGTGGCGTTGGCTGTGCAGGCAAGTTTTGAAGCTATTTTGCCGCTGCCGGCTGTTGTCTACTTTTGGCAGGAGAGTATGGCTGCATTGGCCCGCATTAAGGCGATCGCTTACCTACCGCCTATGGTTGGCGGTGCAGGCAGCAAAGCAATACTGCCAGGCTCTATTGAGCTTGCTGCCCGCAATCTGTCATTTGCTTATCAGCCTGATTTGCCACCAGTATTATCAGGTATAACTTTCAGCCTGCCAGCAACAAGACGGCTGGCTATCGTGGGGGCAAGCGGGGCAGGGAAAAGTACCTTGGCAGGGATTATCTTAAGGTTTTGGAACCATAACCAAGGGGAATTGTTGGTAAACGGAATCGATATCAGGGAGTATAAGCCGGAGAATGTACGCCAGGCTCTAAGCGTAGTAAGCCAGGATACCTATCTTTTTAACGCAACGATCAGGGACAATATTCTGCTGGCCAGACCGGATGCGACAGAGACCGAGCTTAGCGAAGCCTTGGTTGGTGCTCAATTAGAAAATTTTATTGCCAAGCTGCCTCTGGGCCTGGAAACAATGACTGGCCAAAATGGACTGGCCCTTTCTGGTGGGGAACGCCAGCGCATTGCTCTGGCCCGGGCACTGTTAAAAGCGGCACCGGTGTGGCTGTTAGATGAGCCAACTGCAGGGCTGGATGCTTGTACTGAAACAGCAGTTATGGAAAATATCCTGCAAGTGGCATGTAAACGCTCGATTATACTTATCACCCATCGGCTGACTGGCCTTGAGGCGATGGATGAGATCCTGGTTTTAAAAAATGGTACAATAGCCGAGCACGGGACAATGGATGAACTATTGGCCCAAAGAGGGGAATTTTTTCGAATGTGGGCAATACAGCAGGACTTGCTAAATATTGCTTGAGACCTAAGACTTGGTATGGTAAGGTATATATGGAGGCGATGATATGGCAGAGCCGACATACTCGGTGGAAAGACAATGTCCTGTATGTCAGAAACTATTTAACGTTACGCGGCTGCGTGGCCGTCAGGTTATGGTTAAGCAAGATACCGATTTTTGTGCGTACTTTCAAGATGTTAAACCTTATTATTATACTATTTGGGTGTGCTCTAGCTGTGGATATGCGGCAGAGGACACCTGCTTTGATAACTTGTCTTCTGCAGCTAAGGATAAGATTGCTGAATTTTTGGCAGGGCGGGATGTCAAAGTCAACTTTGAAGGGGAACGTACGCGCGCTCAGGCCATTGCAACGTACAAGCTGGCTATCTTTTTTGCTGACCTTATTTCAGCCCCTGCCAGCCGCCTTGCTGAATTATATCTTAAACTCAGCTGGGTATACCGTGAGGGGGAAGAGCATGAGGAAGAAAAAACCGCTCTGGCTAAAGCCTGTGAATACTATGAGCAGGCTTTGATGCGGGAGCGGTTACCGATCGGCACATTGAGCGAGGCGGCTGTTACCTATTTGATTGGCGAACTGGCCCGACGTATCGGCCAGAACGAAAAGGCTCTATCATATTTGGCTAAAGTTGTCGGCAGTCCGGTAGCCAAGCTTGAACCACGGGTAACAAACCTGGCGCGGGATGCCTGGCATGAAGCCAGGGCGGCCCGGGATCAGGCTGATAGTTAGCGGCCATTGTTTCAGCAATTATGCAACCAGGAGCGCTGGCGGGAATGACACCGTCAGCGCTCCTTTTTTTGAGTGATAAATAAGGGGTAAGGGGCGCTCTGAAGCGACGATTATGGCTTTCAGGTTAAAAATTCCTGAAGGCCATTTTAATTCAGGTAGTAGGTATAAGTAATTTACTATGAGGCGAATATTAGAGTCCAATTTACTGTTTATTATATTTTCTGAAGAATGATAGAGGGTATTGTCGAAAAATGTTTAATAAAAATATCTAAAACCGTAATGTATTAACATTTAAGGGTATATATGGCAGGAAAAAATGATAAATGAGAAGGGTGACTAATTGCGTGGACAATGAGCTCCAGGAAATAAGGAAGATTTGCAGTGCTGACTTGGCGGATGGGAAGTTAAATGATCATCTTCAGGTCACTCGTTTGTTGATACATAGTCTTAGTATTGACGAATCCAGGCAAGAATTCTTAGAAAAAGCGGTCAACCTTATCCAGCGGGAAAGCAAATGCAGCGCTGTGGGTATTCGGGTGTTGGATGAAAACGGCTATATGCCTTATCAGGCATATAGTGGCTTTAGTTGTGAGTTCTGGGAATCGGAAAACCGGATTCATATTTTTAGAGAAGAGTGTTGCTGTACGCGTTTTATCAGGGGAAAGCTGTTGCCTTGCGAGCAGGCGGTCACCACCACGTCCGGTTCTTTGCAGATTAACGACGCGGTAATTTTTGCTGAGGCTTTATCCGTGGATGAGCGACAGATGTATCGGGGTGCTTGTTCTAAAGCTGGATACCGTAGTGTTGTTATCGTGCCTATTGTTCATCGTGATGCTGTACTTGGATTGATTCAAGTGGCTGATGTACAGGCTAATCAATTCAATCTGGCAACGACAGAGCTATTGGAGTCGATCGCCTTGTTGGTGGGGAAAGTTCTTAGTCGGGATAAGATGGAACATTCTCAGAGAATCAGTCAGCATGACCAGGCTATATTGGAAAGTATTGTTAGTGGAATTAGCAACTTGGCCTATGTCGTCGATATGGATAACCGTACATTGCTCTATAGCAGTAAACAGTTAGATAAGTTGTGGGGTAAAAGAATGATTGGCCATAACTGTTATGAAATATTTGGCTTAGTATCCCCTTGCCCTGATTGTGCTATCTGGCTGGATCAAGGAGCTAATAGCAATTACGCCACTTGGGAACGCCACGATAATATTAATGAACGGTATTACCTTTTTGAGAAAAAAACTATTTACTGGCAGAACGATAAAAAAATCAGTACTGTGTTTGTGACTGATATTACTCAGCAAAAAATTGCCGAGAAAAAATTGCATGACAGCAATACCAGACTGGCAAAGCTGGTTAACGAATTGCAACAGCTTGGCACAGAGCTGGAAGCCGAGAATGCCGAAAGGCAGATTGCTCAGGAAGAGTTGCGGAAGTTCCGGTTGTTCTTTACTCACAGTAAAGAGAGTATGCTGCTTGTTGACCCTGCAGACGGCAGCATTATTGAAGCAAATCCAGCTGCTGAGGATAGCTATGGTTACTCGCGCGAAGAGCTGCTAAACATGAATATATCTGAATTGCAACCCGAGCAGCAAGACCAATTTATGTTTGATCAGCTTAATGCGGCTACCGGAGTCGAGGTTACCTTCGAGACTGTTCACCGGCGTAAGAACAATACGCTATTCCTTGTCGAAGTCAAATTGCGCGGTGAAAAGATAGGCATAAAACAGGTCGTATTTTTGTTTGTAAATGAAAGTTCGCGGGTACTGGGTTTGGCTAATGACGCCACAACGGTAATGGGTCAAACAACTTTTGCTTTTTATATTAATCCTGAAATCAGGGATAAGGTGATTGCTCAGGTAGATAGAGACGGTATTGTTAAAAACATGGAAAATCAGCTAAAAGGAATTGCCAGGAAAAGTTGTTGGGTTTTGATCAGTGCTTCAGCTGTAGAGTTTGAGGGCCAACCTGCTATTATATCCACCCTTGTCGATATCACAGAACGAAAGCAGGCGGAAGCAGCGTTACATGCGGTTAATAAAAAATTAGAACGTGAGACGAAGATTAATGCCGCACTGGCTTCGTTGTTTGCAGCGATTATTAATCCGGATACTACCACTGGCACGATATATCAACTAATAGTGGATCAAGCGAAATTATTAACTGGGAGTGAACAGGGCTTTATTTCTTCGGTTGCTGAAAGCTTTGCTGCATCCGGATTGTATAATTTACCTGGAGAGCAGCTCAGTGTAGAATTTGGCCTAGGGAAGCATTCACACAATATCCGAAGGGCCTTTTTTACGAATAACCCATCTTGCCATCCGCTAACTAAAGGATTGTGCAAGGAACAGTTTCCTCTGAAAAACTACCTTACTGTGCCTGCTGTGTTTGGAGAAGTATTGCTAGGACATATTACGTTGGCTAATTCGATGCAAGACTACACTGAATCAGATATTGAAGTGGTGGAACAGCTGGGGGAACTTTTTGCAATGGCCTTGTGGAATCGTAACCGGGAGGGTGAAATACAGGTTGCGCGGGATGCTGCCGAGGCGGCCTCGCGTGCCAAAACAGAGTTTCTAGCCAACATGAGTCATGAGGTAAGAACACCGATGACTGGGATACTGATTAGCTCCGAACTGCTGCTGGCGAAGTCCCTGCCGGTGGAAATTGCCGAGCACGTGCGCGACATTCAAGCTAGTGCAAAATCTATGGTAATAATCCTTGACGATGTACTTGATTTTGTTCGCTTGGAATCTGATGTAATCCGTATTGAAGAGGATGTATTTTCCCTGGTCGACCTAATACGATCTACCTCACTGCTAATCAACTCCAAAGCACAGACTAAAGGTCTGGCATTAACAACATTCATAGACCCCAACTTACCTGCCTGGGTGCTAGGTGACAGTGTCCGAATCAGACAGGTATTAACAAATTTGTTGGACAATGCTGTGAAATTTACTGCATCAGGCCAAGTAATCCTGCGTGTCACTCAGGTCTCTGCCGCAGAGGGGAATAGACCGTTAATCAAATTTGCTGTAACCGATACTGGCCCGGGAATCTCACCGGAAAACAAGGATCTAATCTTTGATCGTTATTATCAGATTGATGCGGCTTCAACTAGGCGCCATGGGGGTATCGGCCTAGGTTTATCTATTGTTAAGTTGCTGGTTGAAAAAATGGGCGGGAAGCTATCCTTTGACAGTAATGTGGGTAAAGGGTCTACCTTTTGGTTTTCTCTGCCGCTAAAGCCCGGAAACCTTATTAAAGATACTAAGGCAGGCTGGTCGTTGGCAGAGGCTGCACTTAAGGGCTTGCGTGTACTGTTAGTTGATGATAATGAGATGAACCGTAGACTTATTGCACAATTGTTGGTGCAAATGGGTGCAGACGCGGATGTTGCGTTGGACGGGCGGGAGGCATTGAGCAAACTGGAGCATAGGAAATATGATGTTGTTTTGATGGATATCCAGATGCCGGGGTTGAACGGCTATGACGCGGTTCGCTTACTGCGTGGCTCTCCTGAAACTGCGCGAAACCGCGACGTATTTGTTATAGCGATGACTGCGGGGGCATTGGATGACGAACGGGAACAGTGCCTTAACGCCGGGATGAATGACTATTTGAGCAAACCATTTACAGCGTCACAATTATATTCGGTTCTGACAGATACTACTGCGTATTTTACTACAAGTGACATAACACCAGATGTAATTTTCGATTCGGCGACACTGCTTGCATACGTAGGTGGCGATTATGATACATATCGAGAGTGTATCAAGCGTTTTCCCATTGTAATTGAACCGCTGCTAACAGATCTTATCACTTCAATACGAGCCGGAAACTGGCGAGCAGGAGAGCGATTGGTTCATACTCTTAAAGGCGCAGCAGGAAATTTCGCTGCACCTCGTCTGTACCGGACAGCTATGATTCTGGAAAACAGCTTACGGACCGCTGACGGGAATTATGTAGAAAACTTGCGGGCAGTAGAGGCAGTAGAGGCGGAATATCGCCAGCTAATAGAAAAAATCTATGAAGACCAGTGAAAAACAGAAGACTTTCATGATTTTATAAGATTGCGTAATTTATAATGAGTATGGTGATATATGTAAAGAGGGTGTCTAATGGATGCGTATTCTGATGGCAGAGGATGATCCTTTTACTGGCGAGATGCTGGTTATGCAACTTTCAAAGGCTGGTTGGGACGTTGAGTGGGCGAAGGACGGTCATGAGGCAATAACAATGTGTAGCAACAATAAATATGACTTGCTACTTCTCGATTGGATATTACCAGGCTGCAACGGAATCGAAATATGTAGTTTACTACGTCGACAGCGAAATTACGTACCCATTATAATGTTAACCTCCCGCAGCACAGTAGAAGACTGTGTCACTGGTCTGAACTGCGGTGCTGATGATTATATTTCCAAGCCCTGTATATTCCCTGAACTCTTGGCCAGAATTCAGAACCTGATTCGTCGCTCCCATTCTATCGATGAAGCTATTGTTACAAAGTCTGGTACAATTGAATACCGCTGTGGCGAGCGGACGATTGTCGCTAGAGGGCAATTAATCCATCTGTCGAAAAAGGAAGCAGCTTTGTTTGAAATATTGTTACGTTGTAAAGGGCAACCGGTTTCGCGGGAACATTTGGCGGTAGCCATATGGAAAGAAAAACCGGTGTCGCTTGCTGCTGTTGACCCATTAGTCGCTCAATTGCGTCGGCGCCTCGAACCTTTCCGTTTTTGCTGTAGCATTGAGAATGAAAGAGGAAGCGGGTTCGTTCTTCGCTGGGAAGATTGAATGTTGAAGGAAAAAGAAGCCATGCGAATTTTGTTGGTTGAAGATGAACCGCTCACTGCACGCATGATAAACAATGGGTTGACGACCAATGGAATTGAAGTTGATTGGAGTGAGGATAGTGAACAAGCAATTAGTTTTCTATCATATGACCATTATGATGCCATTATTCTTGCTTTGGAGAATGGCTTGACCGTTCTGAAAATATTACGGCAACAGGGAGTAAAAACACCAATTCTGATTTTTATTCATCGAAATACGATACAGAATCGGTTAATAACCCTGGAAAGCGGTGCCGATGATTTTTTGGTAAAACCATTCTCCTTCGTGGAACTACTTGCCCGGTTGAATGCCCTAACACGAAGGGTTTCTGGGAGCTGGACAGGGAATTATGAATATAATGGGCTCTCTTATGTTCCTAAGGAGCGAATACTTTCGTTTGACAATAGTTGTATTAGATTATCCAAGAAAGAAGGACAGCTATTAGAGTTATTGCTTAAACATAGAGAAAGAGCGGTTGCCAGGGAGACTATTCTCAGTCACATATGGGGACCTGGTGAAGCTGTGCCTAACAGTGCGGATGCATTAGTGAAACAACTGAGGCAAAAAGTAACCCTTCTATCTAGGGTAATTATGATCAGTACGGTACGTGGCGTTGGTTATCGTCTGAATATAAGCATCCAGAAGCAGGTTGACGAAATCTGCAACCCGACTAACCAGCTGATTGAGTGATGTGTGGGATAAGTAAGAATAAACAATAAATGCCGGAAAATGCTGAAAGCTGCGTTTCTATCATGATTTTTATAGATTCTACCTGTTATAGTAATAATGGTTTAATGTATCTTTTTGAGTCAATAGAAGAAATTTACTTCTTTATGTATATATGTATATAAGAGACAAAAAATTATTAAAGGAGAGCGGTGATGGATAGTAGACATACTGCAAATCAACTAGAAAATGAACTAACTGATAAGATTGAAGAGAAATTGCAACAGATTCGAGAGTGGGAAAAAAACGAAAACCCGGGCGATGTCGCTGCTCTTTATGTTGATTTGGAGAAGCTTCTAAATGAGGTTAATAAATTAAGAGTGTCAGCGAAAGCCCAGACTGCTGGCAAGAGTGGTGTTTTTTTAAAAACAGTTTAAGTAGTTGCTTAGATTGCTAACACAGCGATGGTTTGCCCATTGTCACCAGATATAGACTTTTAAGCTAGGAGAAGATTCGATGAAATCTTTTTGACAACATCAAGGTAATTTTAAAAACCAGGTATTCTAATTTCTATCACATTACTAGCTTTGGCAATTATCGGTTATAACAGGTATACCTATCTTGTTGAACAGGCGAATGAGGAAATAAATACTATTTATATAAAAAGGTTAATTCCAGTCAAACATTTAAAGGAAGGTACTGCATTTATTATCTTCGGGATGAGCGGATTTATATCGCGCAGATGATCGCAAAGCCATTACTTGCGATGCTACAGTTTATTAAGAGTTCGGCGCCGGTGCCGAACAGTCCAGCTCAAACAATAATCGGTAGCCGGCTCCATTAACGGAGTGACCATAGGCAAGAAAGCAGGTTAGTTTTTGCTGCTAGCTAAGAACAATTAGTGTCATGGGGGAAGTGAGTTAATCAGCAAGGCATTGGCTAAAATGCCAATGGATATCCGGTGTATTGCGGTAAGTTTAAGATGTAAGAGATCCATCAGAACCCAAATACTGATATTGCAGGGAGAAATGTTGGAGGAATACCGAAATGGTGCCATCAGATGACAATGTAAATATGTGGGATTGTAAGGATGTTGTACTATACAGAAACTTAATTAAGCAAGCACGGCATATTATTTTGGTTATCAGTACAGACGGTAAAATTATTGAGACGAATCAAGCTGCTGTTAACGCCTATGGTTATTCTATGAATGAGCTCAGGAGCATGAATATTTACGAGTTGCGTTCTCCGGACACACTTTCTCAGGTTGATGATCAAATTGAGATGGCCCAACAAACAGGTATTGTGTTTCGCACTTTTCATATACGGCGAAACGGTGAGCGGTTTCCTGTAGAAGTTAATTCTCAGCAGGTTCGATTACCGGAGGGCGAAGCTGTATTTAGTATAATACGGGATATTACCGGAGCTGTTGTGCTGGAAACAGTTTTGAGAGAAAGCGAAGAAAAATATAGTGTTTTAAATGAAGAACTTACGGCAGCTTATGAAGAATTGCTAGCGTCAGAAGAGGAGTTACGGCAACAGTTTGATGAGTTATTAGCCAGAGAAGTAATAATAAGCCGTCAAAATGTCATTTTGACTTCACTGCATGATATTGCGGTAGGTCTTATGCATCAAGTTGACCTTGACGATGTACTGGCGATGATTGTTGCCAGCGCAACACAACTGATAGGTACACCTGATGGATTTATATCATTGGTGGATGAAGCGGCCGGTGTTTTTGACAGAAAAGTTGCGGTAGGGACTTTTACTCAGGATGTAACTAAGCGGGTAAAGGTTACCGAAGGCCTGCTTGGCAGGGTCTATAGCACAGGCAAGATTGCTATTGCCAAAGACTATAATACCTGGGAGCACCGTTTGCAGCACCCTGCTTTTGATGAAACTCACTATTTTGTCATCATCCCATTACGGCGAGGCATTAAAGTGATCGGCGCATTCGGGCTGGCATTCTCTGAACGAGGCAGAAGCCTTGCTGAGCATGAGGTTGTATTGCTACAGCGGTTCGGTGATCTTGCGGCCATTGCCTTGGATAACGCCACCCTGGTTAGCTCGTATAAGAAGGAATTACAGGAACGTTGGCAGGCTGAGGAGGCTTTAAGAACTTCTCAGGCCAGTAATCAAGCGTTAATCAACGCGATACCGGACCCCATGTTTATTATTAAACGGGATGGTACATTCATTGATTATAAAGCAGGTAGAGAACCATTATTAATATCGCAAGACTGGTTTTTAGGAAAAACTATTTTTGATGTATTTCCAGCGGAGATTGCCGCGAAAATGCTGCAGAGTGTTGAATTAGTATTGGCAAGCGGCGATATCCAGAATTTTGAGTATCAGCTTACCGTTCATGGCCAGGTTGAACAGTATGAAGTGCGAATTATTGGTAGTAGTGAAGATGAAGCATTGGTAATTAATCGCAACATAACAGATCGCAAGCGACTGGAAGAGAGACTGGAGTTTCTCAGTTTACATGATGCATTAACGAAGGTGTATAATAGACCGTTCTTTGAGGAACAGATGAAACGAATTCAACTCTTAGATGAGGGCGCGGCAGGAATAATTATTTGCGATGTTGATGGTCTAAAGATGGTGAATGACACACTTGGCCATACTATGGGCGATAATATTTTGCAAGTGGTTGCGGGAATATTAACAAGCTGCTGTAGCTCCAGCGAGCTCATAGCACGAATTGGCGGCGATGAATTCGCCATCCTTTTACATGGCCCTTCGGTAAAAGGGATTACAAACTGTTGTCAGCGAATACAAGAGAGGATTGATTTCTATAATGCCCAGAACCCTACTGTTCCCATTAGTCTATCAATGGGAGTCGCGGTATGTGGACAACCCCCTCTCGATATCGACAGTCTATTAAAACAAGCTGATGACAGCATGTACAGAGAGAAGCTCCACCGCCAGAAAAGTACCAGGAGTGCGATTGTTAAGGCGCTGATGAAGGCGCTTGAAGCCCGTGATTATATAACTGAGGGACATGGTGACAGACTTCAGGATTTGATAGAGGCGTTTGCCGTAGTTGTAGAGTTACCTGAGACCAGTATTGCGGATCTGCGGCTGTTTGCACGCTTTCATGACATTGGCAAAGTAGGGATACCTGATAGTATCTTATTTAAGCCTGACCGCTTGACTGCAGAAGAATGGGTTGTCATGCGTCAACATTGTGAGATTGGCTATCGTATAGCAGTGTCAGCACCGGATTTAGTGCCGATTGCAGACTGGATACTTAAACATCAGGAATGGTGGAATGGTCAGGGTTATCCGCTTGGGTTGGCCGGCGAGGATATTCCTATTGAATGCCGGATGTTGTCTATTGTAGACGCATATGATGCAATGACCAGCGACCGCCCTTACCGGAAGGCCATGAGTAAAGAAGCGGCAATTACTGAACTGTTTAGCTGTGCAGGACGGCAATTTGATCCTGATTTAGTAGCTAAGTTTGGAGTTATTATACAGACGTTTTGATGAATTATTGCATATAAAGAATCCCCTTTGACTGAGAGGGTATTGAGCAGTTATCTGGAATGATGGATTGCCTCAATACCCTCTTGTCAGAGGGGATTCTTTAATTCTATATTGTTTTATAAGCGGCGATGATTTCACCAAAATACATAGTGTGATAATCACCGGTTGCGTACCATTTGTTTTGGTAACCGGTGTCCAGGCTTTCGGGTGGCATAGTTTGTTTAAATACAACCTTGCATTCCAGCTGTAGGCCTGGGGCAGCAATAACTGGGGTGGCAACGGCCTGACTATTAGCCAGTGTAAGTTTGGCAGCCGCAATCTTATCAATATCACGTCCGGATTGGGAGCCGCACAGTGCAAGGGCCTCTTTCATATTGGCCAGCGGCAGGGTAATAGTAAATTCCCCGCTTTGCTCGACAAGCTCTTTGGTAAAGCGGGACTGGCGTACCATGGCGGTGAAGACCGGTTTGCCCCACATGATACCGACACTGCCCCAGCCGATGGTCATGGTGTTGATTTTGCCGCCATGGGCTGTAGTCATGAAGGCATTTTTGCTGATAAGCTGAGCGGTTTCTGCCGAAAATTGATCATAGGAAAGTTGGTTTGTCAAGATAAAACATCTCCTCTACTCCATTTTAAAGTATTGATGACACTCATGTGAAACTGCAATTATTTCACATAGGGAATAGTTAGTGGCCCCAAAGGCAATACCGCAACACTAGCACCTGGCATCTTTTCTAACAATTCGGTGATAGCCTCGCACGGACTGACTACTGGAATAAGCTTAGCCTCTCTTACTGTCTGGGGGTCAAGGCTGGAATACAGATAGCAATCGGCTTTACTTTGAATTAAGGCTTGCGCTTGAACCTGCCACTGATCAAATATCCGGAACTCGGGATTGCTGATCATAGTTAGCAACTCTTGCGGCGTATTTTTCATTTTCAGTATTTTTGCGTAGTTGCCATGGGCGGGTACACCGTCGGAGCATTCTGAACAAGACAAGATAGCACCGCCCTCTTTAACAACCTGGGCTGCGGCACTCAAACCTTTGACTGTTTGGTACAGGTTTTGGTCAAGCGGGTAACCGGAGTTTGTGGTAATGACAATATCAAACAGCTGATCTACCGGGTACATCGCATGGTCTTTTACAAAGGCGCAGCCAATGCGATGGGCGGCAATCAGTTCACCGGCAAATACACCGGTAATCTCTTTTTTGCCGTTTAAGGTAACATTAAGCATAAAATCAGGTTTAGCCATCAGGCAGTTTTGTGTGGCAGCATCCTGGACAATGTTGCCTTCTATCACGCCCCAGGTACTGTTCTTGTCGCCGATCATTTCGGCGTTATGGAAGTCCTGTATTGTTGATATACCGGCAATGCCGGGACAGATACCTTTAGGGCCGCCGGAAAATCCGGCAAAAAAATGGGGTTCTATAAAACCTGTCACGATCTTAAAGGAACAATTAACATATGTCTTGTTCAAATAGACATCAGAGCCGTAACTATTCTTACCCACCAATACTAATTCTTCAGACTCAAAGGCGTTGTGATTGATAACCCGTACAGTATTGACAACCTCCTGACCCAGCATCTGAATAAGTTCTTCCTTAGTATTGTCGCGATGGCTGCCCAGGCCATTAATAATGACAAAGTTTTCTTTGGGAACATGGCTGAGTTCTTCCAGCAGCCAGGGGACAAGCTTATGATTTGGCGTGGGGCGGGTCATATCAGAAATGACAATAGCTACAGTATCTTTAGGGTTAACCATATCCTTTAGCGGTGGGGTTCCTGTCGGCTGGCGAAGAGCCTTTTGCACAGCCATTTTTTCATCAGGCAATCCAGCTAAAGATTTAGGTTCGATGAAGACCGCACGGTCGGGAACCATAATGTTCAGGCTAATTCGTCCGTAAGCAAGAGATACCGGTTTCACGTCGATCACACTGCCTTTCATTCAGTTTTATCTACTGTTAGCTTGGCGTTATAACTATATTTTATCCTATAGTCAGTGGCACCTCAATCCAAATGGAACTATTATCCTTAGAAATCAGTAAATAAATAAGGCAGTAGCTTCTTAAATTTGACAAAGACGATTGACAATAGAAACAATAAACGATATACTAAAAATATAAATGAGAATGATAATCATTACATAGGCCTTTTTGCTTTTTGCCGCATAATATGTAAAAGAGGATAATGGGAGGAGGCGGCATTGTGCTATACCGGCAAACCGGGGAGTCTTTATTGAAACTGGAGAATCAAAATAGTCCCAACTATTTTTTTAAATGGCTGATCGTTGAGCTGGCCCCGACCATCTATGGGGATAAACCAGCTACATTATTAACATTTACTGATAGTCGCAGGTTTCTCCGACTGACTTTTTGGCGTAAGTTTGGGCCGACCTTTTTTCGTCAATCAGATATCGAGTGGGCTATTGTACGGGAGACCACCAATAGTCTTACCGTTTTGTTTTATCATCCGGACAGCTTGAACGGCTGCTTAAGGAAAACAGACCATTGTCAGTTTCTATTAGAGTTTGGTTATAAACCAGATTGTCCATTATACGAAAATATGGAGTGCCTAAAAAAGCGATATCAAAATGGTTGTCCTCATGAGATTGGGCTTTTGCTTGGAATACCGCTGAAAGATGTACTGGGTTTTATGGGGCAGGGTCAAGACTGTTTAAGTTGCCGGGGATTGTGGTGTATTTATGGTGACCCGGCACCATCTCTTAAAGTGATGGAAAAAATTGATGAATGCAAAACCTATGCTGCGAGCCTGATTAACTGTGGTGCAAGCCCACGCAGTATTTTGCTTGAAAAGTATTATAAAACTGCATAACAACGTCAGGATTAATAAACGATTTTCCCGCGTATCCTATTGTGGTACGCGGGTTTTATTTTAATAAAAAATTTACTTGCACTTTGGGTCAATTATGTTACAATCATATAGTGATTTTGGACAAAAAAATGTGTTAAAAGGAGCGATGATAAGTGAAATATTTCAGGTTATCCCAGGACGCTGTCAAAGCGCTGGCTGATAGCTATAGCACTCCGTTGTTGGTGCTATCTTTGGAACAGATTGAACTCAATTATAATTTGCTGGCAGAGAATATGCCTGGCGTAAAGATATATTACGCCGTCAAAGCAAATCCGGATGAGCGTATTGTCCGGAAACTTAGTTCGCTTGGCGGCTATTTTGATGTCGCCTCTGACGGCGAGATGCGGATGCTAAATAATTTAGGTATTGATGCAGAACGTTTAGTATACGCTAATCCGGTGAAAACGGCCAGCGGCCTAAATGTGGCCCGCGAGACTGGCGTAAATAAGTTTACCTTTGACAGCGAGAGTGAAATTGATAAAATGGCGGCAGCCATTCCTGGCAGTACAGTATTACTCCGTATCCGGGTCGATAATCCCCGGGCACTTGTGGACCTTAATAAAAAATTCGGTGCTCATCCTGACGAGGCTCTGGACTTGCTAATAAAGGCCCATGAAGCCGGACTTGATGTGGCTGGGCTATGTTTCCATGTGGGTAGCCAATCAACAGGCAATGAGGCCTACCTTGATGCCCTCAAGATTTGTCGTGAACTTTTTGACATAGCAAACAAACGGGGATTAAACCTTCGTATACTTGATATCGGTGGTGGTTTTCCAATCCCGACTCTTACCGAAGAACCTGATGTTGCAGCTATGGCTGCTGGAATTTACAAGGCGGTTAAGCAGTACTTTCCCCATACTGAAATTTGGGCCGAACCAGGCCGGTATATTTGCGGTACTGCCGTTAATCTTATTACCCAGGTTATTGGCACTAAGGTGCGTAACAATCAACAGTGGTATTTCCTTGATGATGGCTTATACGGCACATTCTCAGGTGTTATTTTTGATCACTGGGACTTTGAGCTTGAGACCTTTAAGACTGGAAAACGTATCCAGGCTACCTTTGCCGGCCCGAGCTGTGACTCGCTGGATATCATGTTCAAAGACAAGCCGACAGTCGCGCTTGATATTGGTGATTTAATCTTAGTCCCTAACTGTGGCGCCTATACGTCAGCTTCCGCGACCGTATTTAATGGTTTTGCCAAAACACAAACTGTGGTTTGGGAAGAGGTCTATGAAGAGATCATGGCTAAGCTTGAACTGGCTACTGCCGGATAGGTAAATTATTCTTAGAAACAGGTAAAAGATATTTGCGAATTTTAAGACTCCCGCTTTTCGAAGCGGGAGTCTTAAAATTCTATTCAAAAAAGCCTGCTTATTTGTTGATGTAAAGTTTTTGGGCGATTGTTGCCACATGTTTTCCTTGAAATGTCGCACCGGCAAGCTCGTTGGCGCTAGGCATTCTTTCGCCTCTGCCACCGGCAATGGTTGATGCTCCGTAGGGTGATCCGCCGGTCAGTTCATTAATAATCGATTGGCCGGCAAAGGTATAGGGT
Source organism: Sporomusa sp. (assembly GCF_035561255.1). Lineage (GTDB taxonomy): Bacteria > Bacillota > Negativicutes > Sporomusales > Sporomusaceae > Sporomusa. The sequence goes on from NZ_DATMXX010000136.1 coordinate 19,723, forward strand.
AACCCAACAATTACCATGCCATGGTGTAAGAGGGTAGTGTGAACACTAAGGAGCGTTGACTCTTGCCCCCCGTGCTGAGTGGCTGTACTGGTAAAGACGCTGCCGGCTTTGCCTACAAGCTTTCCCTGTTGCCATAACTGCCCGGTCGCGTCTAAAAATTGACGCATTTGGCCGCACATATTGCCAAAGCGGGTTGGTGTACCAAAGATAATGGCATCGGCGTCCGCTAATTCATCAAGAGTACATATCGGAATATGACTAAATGCCTTTTGGGCTTCAATTGCTCCCATCTTTTCCAGAATTTCAACACTTAATGTTTCGGGAATCCGGCGTAAAACAGCCTCAGCCCCGTTTACCTCACGGATACCTGCAGCAACAGCCTCTGCCATATGATGGATATGCCCATATAATGAGTAATAAACAACCAAAACTTTCAATTGGCTCACCCCTTTACTTAATATATATTCTTTCTAAATAAATTATTTCTCTTCAAATGCCTAATATCCTTCCTTAAT
>NZ_DATMXX010000137.1:0-8062 GCF_035561255.1 Sporomusa sp.
CAATATAACTGGTTTTTATTTAAGGGGCTGTCTCAATAAGAAATTGAGGCAGCTTTTTTGTGTGGAAATACAAGAGGCAGGTTCCAAAGAACCTGCCTCTTGGTGTAAAATTAAACTGCTATGAAAAATCATACACACATAAATCCTACAACAAAAACAACTTCCTATCAACTGGTTTTGCCACTCAATGTTGAAATACTGATCCGAAAAATGATTCAGTCAGGTTGCTAAATGAAATAATGGATCAACTGGACTACTCGACACTATACAAAGCCTACTCTCGCAAAGTCCGATCTCAACTCAATATTACCAGTCCGAAGTAATATTGCTGCGAATAAACCGCTCCATCCAGGTGGAGGGGGCCTGCCTGTTTTGCTCCCTTTCATTCACTAGATCACGTATAAGATCATATTTCGGTTGCTATATAGAAAAAGAGCTGCCTCAGATAGGTTTTAAAAACCTATTTTGAGACAGCCTCTTTTTTTTACACACAATGTTATTGGAACTGTAACAAATCGGTAACAATTGTGCTTTACAATCAGGATGGAAAAGAACGGTAATTATTTAAAAGAATAGGATGATCATGATGAAAGTCCCAAAACGTATTAAAACCTTAATCATCGCAGTCGGTTTTATGGTGACAAGTTGGGTTGCTGCTGCTGTTCCGTGGGCTTATGCTGCTGACTTTACGGGTAAGAAGATTGCCGGTATCAGCATTACCGGCAATAATACGGTGGCGGCAGACCGGATTGTTTCAGTGCTCAAACTAAAGGCAGGAGATATCTTAAGTGATGCAGCCCTTCAAGAGGATATGCAGGCAATTTATGAACTAAATGAGTTTTATGATGTACAAGCCAACTTTATCGAAGTGCCTGAAGGGATCAGGGTAGTGTATGCTGTCACTGAAAAAATGCCGGTAAAAGATGTGGTTTTTGTCGGTAACAGCATAATTTCCAGCGCGAAGCTGCAGGAGTTAGTTGCATCTGTCAAGGGCAGTACGGTAGACCGTAAAACGCTGGCCGAAAAGTCGCAAGCGATTGGACAATACTATCACGATCAGGGTTATCTACTCGCAAAGGTAACTAATATGGCGATGAACCAGGAGGGGATTATTACAGTTTCAATCAATGAAGGCTTGGTGGAGGCTATTTCCGTTAAGGGTAATGTCAAGACGAAAACCGCTGTCATTATCCGCGAGGTAAACCTAAAACCGCAGGAACCTTTTAATGCCAAAACAGCTAAGCGCAGCATGCAGAAGATCTACAATCTGGGCTTTTTTGAGGATGTTAATGTCAAGCTGAATCCTGGTAAGGAGCCCAATGGTGTTGAAGTTGAAATTGATGTTGTGGAGAAAAAAACAGGCACGTTTTCCGTTGGCGGCGGCTATAGCGGGACCTATGGCTTAGCAGCGACCGTCGGCCTTGGCGATACCAATTTTAGGGGGAGCGGCAATAATCTGAATGTAAGTTTTCAGCATAGTTTTGATGATACGCTCGGGACAAGCTGGCAATTAAATTTTACCAATCCCTATATTGACGACAAAAAAACCTCATTAAGCGTGAGTGTTTTCAACACCGTGGGTGAATACAGTGATTATGGACTGGACGGTGACAATACAACCCTGCGCTCAACCTATTACCGGCGGTCCCGTGGCATTAATGTCACCTTAGGCCGGCCTCAGGGGGAATATATCAGAAATTATCTTACCCTGACTAAGCGGAAGGATAGTTACCTGGAGTATGTGTCCGGGCCTGTGAACTATTTGGCAGACAGCAGTGACACCGAATACTACAATGAGGCCTATAACTCGGCTTATGTCCGGAATAATTTTGGCGAAATACATAGTGCTACGTTGGCCAGGGTGTACGATACGCGGGACAATGTGTTTGAGCCAACCGAAGGCGAGCGCATCTCGCTTTCCGGTGAGTTTGCGGGCCGGGGGCTTGGCGGCGAGTTTGATTTCAATAAATACAATTTTGAGGGACGCAAATATTTCAAAGTCGGGAGTAAGCAGACACTAGGCCTGCGTGTTGCCGCCGGCTCGGCGACCGGAGATGTGCCTGATGCCAGCCAGTTTACTGTAGGTGGTATTGATACCCTGCGTGGTTATGAAGACGATGAATTTAAAGGCAAAAAAATGTTTATGGCGACAGTTGAATATCGCTACCCTATTGCTAAAAAAATCCAGGGAGTCTTTTTCAGCGATGCCGGTAATGCCTGGAACGGCGGTTATAACCTAAGTGATTTGCATTATAGTGTGGGTACCGGACTCCGGGTGGATACGCCGGTTGGGCCTGTACGGATTGATTATGGCTATGGCAGCGAAGGTGGTAAGGTTCACTTTAGTTTTGGCGGTACGTTCTAGCCAGGGCTGAATAATGCCGTGTAACATTGATGTGTTCAGTGTTGCGCGGTATTTTTTTGCCACAAACATCCTTTAGACAAGTTTACATAATTTTGATATACTGATAACAAATAAGGACAAATGTCCGCGAGGATAGGTGGTGTGGTGTACAGAGTGAGTGGATTTGACTACGAAAATGCATATGGATTGAAAATGGTGGTGCCGGTCATTGCCCTGTATCACCACGGTTAGATAGTAAAATACATTGAGGAGGCCGAGTATGGGTAATTTTGATTTTGCCAGTCTGATTCATAAAGATCGTGAGAGCAGGACGCATCAGCATTTTTCCGGGACGTTGCTTGATTATCTTGCAATTGTAAAGGAAAACCCCAAAGTAGCCATGCTGGCCCATCAACGTATGCAGGAGCTGCTGGCCACACCTGGCGTGGAGATTGTAAAAACCGAGGAGAATTCCCGCCTGAAGCGGATTTATGGCAATGAAACACTGCGCCGGTACAAGTTTTTTGAGAATGACTTTTTCGGCATTGATAAAAGTATTATGAAGATTATGCGGTATTTCCATTCGGCAGCGATGAAGGGTGAGGAAGCGCGCCAGGTGTTGTATCTGGTGGGCCCGGTGGGCGCCGGCAAGTCCTCGCTGATGGAGGCGCTGAAAAAAGCACTGGAGATGAGCCCGCCGGTTTATGTTATTAAAGACTGCCCGATGCGGGAAGAGCCGCTGCACCTGATCCCCAAGCATCTGCGGTCCCAGTTTGAGAAGGTACTGGGGGTTAAGATTGAGGGCGATTTGTGCCCGGTTTGCCGTTACCGGCTAAAGAATGAATATCACGGTGAGTTTGAACGGATGCCGGTAGCGGTGTCCGAGTTCTCGGTCCGTTCCCGTAAAGGCGTGGGTGTTGTGCCGCCGGTCGACCCCAATAATCAGGATACCTCAGTCTTGTCCGGTTCTGTTGACATCTCCAAAATGGACATGTATGCCGAGGATGACCCGCGGGTGTTAGCCCTGAACGGCGCCTTTAATGTCGGCAACCGGGGCATTGTGGAATTTATTGAGGTATTTAAGAATGATGTTGAGTACCTGCACACGATGATTACTGCAACCCAGGAGAAATCGATCCCGTCTCCCGGCAAGGGATCCATGATCTATTTTGATGGAATTATCCTGGCCCACTCCAATGAGGCTGAATGGAACAAGTTTAAGTCCGACCATACCAATGAGGCCATTCTGGACCGGATTGTCAAGGTGGAAGTACCCTATTGCCTGGAGCTGGACGAGGAGGTCAAGATTTACCGCAAGATGCTTAAGAACAGTGCGTTCGATGCCCATATTGCCCCCCACACCATTGAGGTGGCTTCGATGTTTGCCATTATGTCCCGCCTGACACCGACAACCAAGGTGGAACCCCTGACTAAACTCCGGATTTACAATGGTGAGGAGATTGTCGAGAAGGGCTCGACCAAGAAGGTCGACATTACAGAGCTCCGGGAAGAGGCGCACCGTGAAGGAATGAGCGGCATTTCGACCCGCTTTATTATGAAGGCCATTGATACAGCCCTGTCCGAATCGGAGCATAATTGCATCAATCCGATTGCGGTGCTGGATACCCTAGTCAGGGCGGTCAAGGAAATGGTTATTGCTGAGGATGAGAAAAAACGCTATCTGGGCTTGTTACAGGATACGATTAAAAAAGAATACAACAGGCTATTGGAAAAAGAGGTGACCCGGGCGTTTATCCATGGCTACCAGGAGCAGGCTGAAAGCCTGTTCAACAACTATCTTGATCACTCGGAGGCCTTTGTCAATTCGGCCAAGATCAAAGACCAGAATACCGGCGAGGAGCTGGAGCCTGATGTTGCCTTCCTGCAGTCGATTGAGGAGCAGATTGGTATTACCGGTACCGCCGCGCTGGGGTTCCGGCAGGATGTAACCTCCTATATGTTCTCCCTGCTGCGCAACAATGGCACCATCAACTACCGGAGCTATGAGCCGCTTAAGGAGGCCATTGAGAAAAAGCTGACAGCATCGGTTAAGGAGCTGTCACGGGTTGTGACCAAAGCCAGGGTACGGGACAAGGAGCAGGACGGTAAGTATGATGCGATGGTGGCGGAGATGAACCGGAGCGGCTATTGTGATCATTGCTGCAATGTCATCTTAAAATATGCGGCCAACAACCTCTGGCGGGACTAAGAGCCGGTTTTTGGTGAAAAAAAGCGGAAGGCGGGGATAGCTGTGGCGATTTTCAAAGACGCAGGTGCAGGCGGAACCGACCGTTCCCAGTGGGACCGCAAGCGGCACCGTCAGTTGGTTGAGGATGCTATCAAGAAAAATGTGGGCGGCATTGTCGCCGAGGAGAGCATCATTGGTCAGAGCAGGGACAAAAAAATCAAGATCCCCATTAAGGGCATCAAGGAATACCGGTTTGTGTACGGCAATAACAATGGCGGCACTGCTTCCGGCAGCGGCGGCGAGCAGCGGGGCCAGGTCATCGGCAAAACCGGCCAGCAGGGCCGGGGACCAGGCAACGGACAGGCCGGCAGTGAGCCTGGCGAGGATATCTATGAAACGGAGATCACGCTGGATGAACTGGTGCAGTACCTGTTTGAGGATTTGAACCTGCCTGACCTGGAACGCAAGAAATTCTCCCAGGTGGAAACAGAGCGTAACTATAAGCGGTCAGGTTTTCAGCGTAAAGGTATCCCGCCGCGCCTGGCAAAAAAACGCTCAGTGATTGAGAAGCTTAAACGGCAGCAGACCGCCCTGTGTGGCGGGGACGTGCCGGCAGGTGACGGGGACAGCCGGGCCGGACGGGTTCCCTTTCGCGAGGATGATCTGCGGTATTTCCGGGTAAAACCCGATCTTGACCGGCATTCCAATGCGGTGGTCATCTGCATCATGGATACCTCAGGTTCGATGGACCAGACCCGCAAATACCTGGCCCGCAGTTTTTTCTTCCTGTTGTACCAGTTTGTCCGCTATAAGTATGAGCAGGTGGAAGTGACTTTTATTGCCCATACCACTGAGGCCAAAGAGGTAAATGAGGACGAGTTCTTCCACCGGGGCGAGTCTGGCGGCACCTATATCAGCAGCGGCTATGCCAAAGCGCTGGAGATTATTGAGCAGCGCTATAATCCGGGTTTATGGAATATCTATGCCTTCCATTGCTCTGACGGTGACAACTGGAATGAGGATAACCCCAAGGCCGTGGAATTGGCCCGGCAGCTATGCGCCACAGGCAATCTGTTTGGCTATGTCGAGGTGGGGGTTAAACACTGGGTCAGTACCGTTAAGCGGGAATTTGACGACAATATTCAGGCCGATAACTTTATCACTGCGAGAATGGCGGATAAGGATGATGTATGGCCGGTGTTTAAGCAGATTCTGGAGAAAGACACTGCAGGGAGGGAGGACGATGAGTGACTATACGCTGACTGAGCTGGCCAAGTGGAATGAACAGATTGAAAGGCTGGTCGGGGAGCTGGGGCTGGATTGTTATCAACAGCATTTTGAGATTTGCAGCTCTGAGGATATGTTGTGTTATGAGGCCTATGTCGGGATGCCGTCCCACTACCCGCACTGGAGTTTCGGCAAAGCGTACGAGCGGCAAAAAACCTTTTATCAATACAGCCTGAGCGGGCTGCCATATGAAATGGTCATCAACTCTGATCCCTGCCTGGCCTACCTGATGCGGGACAACACCCTGCTGCTGCAGATTCTTACGATGGCCCATGTCTACGGGCATAACGACTTCTTTAAGAATAACCGCCTGTTCAGGCGTGATACCAGGGCCGCGCTGACGCTCGAGACCTTCAAGGCCCATGCCGACAGGGTGCGCAACTATGTGCAGGACCCGGGCATCGGGCCGGAACGGGTAGAGCGCATCCTGGATGCGGCCCATGCCCTGAAGTTCCAGGTAAGCCGCACCGGGCTGGACAAGGCTCATTCCCGTAAGGAGCTTGATCAGGAAAGTGCCGAGGCTGTGCCCCGCCGGTTACAGAATGATTTGCTGGCTTTTCTGGCTGCAAAGGGGAGACTGCAGGACTGGGAGCAGGACCTGGTTAACATCGTCCATGAGGAAAGCCTGTATTTTGTGCCCCAGATCGAGACCAAAATCATGAATGAGGGCTGGGCCAGCTATTGGCATTACCGGATTCTGCAGCAACTTGAACTGCCGCAGGGCTTGTATCTGGAGTTCCTGCAGCGGCACAACCTGGTTGTCAGGCCGCATCAGCAGCAGCTCAATCCCTACTTTGTCGGGTTCAAGCTGTTTGAATACCTTGACCGGTCGCTGGGGCGGGCTAAGATTATGGAGATCCGGGCCGGAGAGCGGGATCAGTCGTTCCTGCGACAGTACCTGAATGAGGAGCTGTGCCGGGAGATGAACCTGTTTGCTTATGCTGTTGAGGGCGATCACGTAGTTGTGGCCGAGGTGGCTGACGAGCCCGGCTGGAAGGTTATCCGCGATCAACTGGCCAACTCGGTCGGGATGGGCGGAATCCCGGCCATTACGCCGGTGGCTGTCGAAAAGGGTGAGTTGATTCTGGAGCATGACTATGACGGCCGGGAGCTTGAGCTTGGTTACGCCAAAGAGACGATCAAACATGTTGCCGGCTTATGGGGTGACGGGGTTAAGATCCGGACAAAACTGAACGGAAAAGAGAAGCTGCTGTGCTGCAACCATTTAAAAGAGGTGCTCATTATCTAAATTTATGCTCTTGTTGTCCTTCAATATGTTATACTTAAGAGGAAAATACGCAAAACCTTAAGTGGGTATTGTAAGGAGGACAAGCATGAGTGAAGAGCGTTTTGACCGTATTGAACAAATGATGGCCCAGCTTATTACCATGGTCGGCCATAATAATGCCGTTACGGAGGAATTGCGTCAGGATGTCACCGGACTTAAGCAGGACGTTACCGGGCTTAAGGAGGATGTAAGTGGGCTCAAGCAGGACGTTACTGGGCTTAAGGAGGATGTTACCGGACTTAAGCAGGTTGTAGCTGTTCTGCAACAAGATATAGTAACACTTGAAGGTAAGATGGAAAAGGGATTTGCTGATATCGTTAGTATGGTCAATGTAGTTGGCGAAAAGTCTGATAAAATAGAAGTGGTACAATCCCATCATTCGGATGTCCTGGACGTGTTGGCCATTCGTACTACCCGGCAGGAAGCTGAGATTCAGGGGCTGAAACGGGCAATGTAACAGGATGAAACTGCAACTCTAGGGAGCTGAATGATGGGTAACAACGCTGCAATGAAAATATGGTATTGGTCCCTGGTTATTCTGCTAATGGTAATAATCACGGTATTGTCCAATACCCCTGATTTGGTATTCTTCGGGAAGAGTCTGCCCCCGGAAGTTCGTGTGTGGATTGCGAAGCACTCCATCAAATGGGGTACTACCGGTTTTTTTTCCTACAGTATTAGCCCACATCCTGATTATATTCTGCATAAGCTTGGACATATATTTTTCTTCGGGTTGCTGGGAAGTATGCTTTATTGGGCGATGAACCGGTCGGTGCCAAAAGCGGTAATGGTAGTAACCCTGTTTGCCCTAATTGATGAAATTCACCAGGGCTTTACGCTGGGGCGCAGCAGTCGCTTGGGTGATGTGGTATTAGACGTTGTTGCCGCTGTTGGGTTTATTCTGTTTTTCGCCAGCAGGCGGGCAAAACAGATGATTAAAGAACATATTATACAG
>NZ_DATMXX010000138.1:0-6601 GCF_035561255.1 Sporomusa sp.
TCCCGCTGGTTTGTCAAATTATATAGGAAAACGAACTATTTTTTTCACCTTATTGACTTCTAATTCGATCCAGGGTACTTTGAATGACAAATTACACTCAACCTGCTATCATTTAATGAAAGATACAGAAAGTTGCATAAAACAATCTTTACATCATGTTTTTTATTATTTTGTTTTTCCATAAAGACGTAAAGGCTGCAGGTAGGAGTGTAGGAATGACCGAGATTCAATGGAAAGCAATCAAAGATTGTGACAAAACATACGATGGAGTTTTCTTTTATGCGCTAAAAAGCACAAAAACATTTTGTCGGCCATCATGTACATCTAGAACGCCTAATCCCAAAAATGTTGTTATATTTTATACTGCTGAAGATGCAATCAATCATGGATTTCGTCCATGCATCCGTTGTAGGCCGGATTGTATGGATTGGCAAGGTGCAAAGGATGAATTAGCTAAAAAAGCACAAGAATACATTGATTGTCATTATGCTGATAAGTTTACTTTGCAGGGAATTGCTAATAGTTTATATGTTGATCCGCATTATCTTCATAGGACATTTAAGAAAATCACAGGATGTACATTGCTACAATATCAGCATCAAATGCGCATAAAGCAGGCTGCCAAATTACTAGCTGAAACTAAATTATCCACTTCATGCATAAGCGATCAAGTTGGCTATAATACTTCATCCCATTTTTCAAGAGTTTTTAAAAGAATTATTGGTGTTTCTCCCTTGAGTTTTAGAAAGTTAGAAGATAGAGGAAACGTTGAACGGATATAATATCTAATAAAAATACCAGTCTCATTACGTCTATTGAACAGGGGACGCCACAATCTGTAGTGATATCTTTGCAGAAAGAGATATAATTTTATTTTTGGAGGGATTTCCATGACAAAAAAGATAGCTGTAGCCGGTAAGGGAGGCGTTGGCAAAACGACTTTTACCGCTTTGCTGATTAAAGAATTGATGAGACAGGAAAAAGGCATTATTTTAGCTGTAGATGCTGACCCTAATTCTAATTTAAACGAAGCGTTAGGAATTGATATAGACGATTCTATCGCCAATATTCTGGAGGAAGTCAGAGTGGGCGATGCCGTTCCAAGTGGAATGGGCAAGGATTCATTTACAGAATATCGATTAAGTCAGGTTATAAAGGAAGCAAAGGGTATAGATTTTGTCCAAATGGGGCTGCCCCAACAAAATGGCTGTTACTGTTATCCCAATAATTTGATACGGATGTACCTGGAACGGTTACAAAAAAATTACGAATACGTTATCATTGATAACGAGGCCGGCATGGAGCATTTAAGCCGGCGGATTGTTGCAGATATTGACATGCTGTTTATAATTAGCGATACTTCTGTTCGCAGTATTCGTTCGGCAGCAAAGGTATTCGAGCTTATTCAGGTGTTAAAGATAACAATACCCGAGGTTTACTTAATCATCAGCAAGACAGGGGAAGAAGGAATTGACGGCCTTAAAGCGGAAATCGCGAAAACAGGCCTGGATTTAATCGGCACTATCCCATATGATACACAGGCTGTTGCCTTTGACTTTGAAGGAAGGCCGTTGGTTGAATTACCGGACGACTCTCTCTCTGTTATAGCAGTTAAGTCCATCATGGAAAAAGCAGGTGTTTAATACAGAGAAAATACATAATTAGAGTCTTATGACAATAATAGTGATTTTGCCACTATCTTTTTAAATTAAAATTGAATCTAGATGAACAGCGCCCCATAATAAGCAAGGTACACCCCCCTAATGGTTGGTGTACCTTTTAGCTTTAGGGTCAGGCTTGACTTATTTGATCTTATTGACTTATAACCCGTTTATCGCACAAATTAGTGAATAATCATTAAGTCCGTCCGCCCGGTTATAAGTCATATTTTAAAAAAGTCAGCCTGAAGAAAAGTCAAGCCTAACCCCATAAGACTCCGAAGGGGCATTAACCTGCCATGCAGACAGGTTGACGCGGGCCACAGGACTGTTACCGACATCCACCAGGCGCAGGCGGATGCTATTGCCGTCTGCTGCCTGGGCACACCGGTTGTTGTAAAGCAGACTGTCAATATGGTTAGGACAGTAGCTATTATCTTCAAATAGAAACAGTGACCATGGTTAGCGAATGGCATAAAGTATGCTCCTTCTTGCATGGCAAGTTTTTACTTGTTTTGTATGCAAACGGTGCTGTCCGCTGCGATTGTTTTTTCGGTCTCCTTGTCAAACAAATGAATTCTATCAGTGTCCAGAAACACCTCAATAACATCACCTGCTTTTACCGCAGACCTTGTACTAACCCTTGCTATTAGGTTAAAACCTTCAACAGCCAGGTATAAATAGCTTTCAGCCCCCAGTATTTCCCTAACCTCTACCTTGGCGCTAATTATATTATCAGCTAACGATTCTCCGTGTATTTCTTCATCATGGACATCCTCCGGCCTGATCCCCATAACCACCTCTTTGCCAATATAGTCAGTACCTGTAAGTTGCTGTACCTTGTCTTCAGGAAGCTTAATGCTGTTTTTACCAAAGACAATATACATCGCACCGGCACGTTTTTCCAGTTTGGCACTGATGCAGTTCATCTGCGGGCTGCCAATAAAACTTGCCACAAAGAGATTGTCTGGCCTTTCATACAGCGCTAGGGGTGTATCAACCTGCTGAATGAAGCCGTCTTTCATAACAACAATTCTTGAACCCATGGTCATAGCTTCGGTCTGGTCGTGGGTCACATAGATAAAAGTGGTATTCAATTTTTGATGCAGTTTGCTGATTTCATTTCGCATCTGGACTCTGAGCTTGGCATCCAGGTTTGATAAAGGCTCATCGAAAAGAAATACCTTCGGTTCACGTACTATCGCCCGCCCCAGAGCAACCCGCTGCTTCTGGCCACCGGACAGTGCCTTGGGCTTTCTGTCCAGTAAATGTTCTATAGCAAGAATTCCGGCGACTTCCTGTACCTTGCGCTTTATTTCCGCCTTGGGAACTTTACGAAACTTTAATCCAAAGGCCATATTTTCAAACACTGTCATATGCGGGTATAAGGCGTAGTTCTGAAAAACCATGGCTATGTCCCGGTCCTTAGGCGGCACATTATTGATCAGCCGGCCGCCAATATAGATTTCACCGGCCGATATGTCCTCCAGACCGGCAATCATCCGCAGCGTAGTCGACTTGCCACAGCCGGAAGAACCAACCAGGACAACAAATTCCCCGTCTTCAATTTTGAGACTGAAGTCATTGACTGCTGTTATGCCACCTTCATATCGCTTATAAACATTTTTTAGCAAGACGTTCGCCATGTTTGCCTCCATCATAATGTCATCTAAGAGTAACAGGATAATTATTTAATACCCGAACGGGCAAAGCTTTCGGTAATATTTCTTTCAAATAACAAAAATATCAAAAGCAACGGGGCAATGACAGCAACAGTGGCCGCACAGACTTCTCCCCATTGCGCACCGGTTTCATACGATTGGGCAAAAATGGCCAGCCCCAGACTTAAGGTCCGGTTGTCAACCGAGTTTGTTACCACCAACGGCCATAAGAAATTATTCCACTGATAGCTGATTGACACAATGGCGAAAGCGATATAAGCAGGCTTGCTGAGCGGCACATAAATTTTCCAGATAATATCCCAGGTTCGCATTCCCTCAATTTTCGCAGCTTCTTCCAGTTCAATCGGGATTTGTTTAAAGGTTTGCCGCATTAGAAAAATGCCAAAAGCGGATATAAAATAAGGCAGCATTAAGCCCAAATGCGTATCAACCAGGTTAAGCCAGGAGAGAAAGCTATAATTAGGCAAGAGCAGCACGTCAGGAGTTATGAGAATTTGCACTAAGAAGAAAACAAAGATTATGTTCTTCCCGGAAAACTCCATCCGGGCAAACGCGTAGGCTGCCAGTGTTATGAACACAAACTGTACACACAAAACACCGGTTATGATGATAAACGTATTCAAATAATATGTGGCAAACGGCGCCGCGGCAAATACATTACGAAAATTATCCAGCGTAACAGGCGCCAGCTTGAATAAATCCATTGCATACTGTTTAGAGATAAACGCCGTCCGCAAAACCCAGAACAGAGGAATAACGTTAACCAATAGCAAAACAGCCATGACCGTCTTATAAAAAAAACCTGCGATGTTAGCTTTCACTGGCTATTCCTCCTAGCTGTAATGCGTTCTTTTGTCGATTGTAAAGAATTTAATGCAGGTAATTACTAACAGCAGCACCACCAGCACAGTTGTTATGGCCGAAGCCAAACCAATATCCCAAAACTCAAAACCAACCTGGTAAAGGTAATACAGGATCATGGTGCTGGCATTGTCAGGCCCGCCCTTGGTCATAATGTACAAATGGTCTACTGTTTTAAAGGCATTGGTCAGGGCAATGATGGCGACAAAAAGAGTGGTTGGCATGAGCAGCGGCCAGGTTATTTTGCGGAAGATCTGCCAGTCGCCCGCGCCATCCATCCGGGCAGCCTCATACATATCCCTGGAGATGTTCTGCAAGCCGGAAAGGAAAAAGATCATGAAGTAGCCTGATTCCTTCCAGATAAGAACGGCGATAACAGCAGGCAGCACCGTTGCCGGATCTCCCAGCCAATTCGTACTCTTTAAACCGAATAAATGCTCAACATAACTTAGCAAACCATAATCGGGCGTATAAATAAACATCCAGATATTAGCAACAGCAATCAGCGGTAACAGTGTCGGATAGAAATAGCCGGCGCGAATAATACTTGTTCCTTTGATTTTTGAGTTCGCAAACAGTGCCATGGAAAGCCCGATAGCTATGCTCACAGGTACTGTAACAAGCGCAATAATCAGATTGTTTTTCACCGCCTGCCTAAAAACCTGATCCTGCAGCAGGTGTTGATAATTCCCCGTGCCGATAAAGTGCGGTATTTTACTGGCAAGATTTTCAGCATACAAACTGTCAATAAACGTGGAACAGATAGGATATAGGGTAAAAAGTACAAGGAATACGAAAGACGGAAAAATGAGCAGCCAGGCATGGAAATCTAATTTCCGCTTATAAAAGAAAGAATGGGGAAGCACCCCTGGCAGGAGATGCTTCTCACAGCTTCTAGCAATAGTAATGTTTTTCATATATATTGTCCCTTCACCACTGCCTCACCAACTATTTTTTGAACGGTTTAAGCACTTCTTCCGCCTCTTTTTGCGCGTCGTTCACCGCCTGGTCGATCGTTTTCCTGGCTGTAAGAATGGTTTGAACGCAATCTTCCATAATCTTGGTCACTCTGCCATTCTCATGGGTTGAAAGCTCGGCTGCGGCAAATTCCAGCTGGTCACGCGCCACAAGCGCGTCGGGGAATTCCTTTACATATTTCTTCATTGTTTCCGTTTCATAGGCCTGTTTCCTGGTCGCTACATAACCTGTCTCAATACTCCACTTGGCAACACGCTCCGGTTCAGTCATCCATTTGATAAACTTCCAGGCAGCCTGCTGCTTTTCCGGCGAAGTATTTTTAAAGATATAAAAGTTTCCCCCACCTGTCGGCGTGCCTCTATGATCCTTAGCAGGCAGCATAGCCGTACCGAGCTTGAATTTTGCGTTCTTCTTGATATTGGTAAGGTTTCCTGTCGTATGGTACATCATTGCAGTTTTGCCTTCGAGAAAATCGGTAGGCACAGTTGCCCACTCAATCGTATTTTCAGGCATTACTTTGTGCTTTTTGGAAAGATCAAGCCAGTACTGCAAACCTTGCACTGCCGCCGGAGAATTGAAATACACTTCATTGCCGGCTGAGTTCATTAGGTTGGTATTGCCGTTCTGTTGCAGCACAAAGGTCTGCAGCATCCAGTAAGCATAGCCGGTTGATGGAATTTCAAGCCCCCAGCGCCCCTCTTTGGTAAGCACCTTCGCATCGCTGACCAGCTCGTCCCATGTTGCCGGCGGTTTCTCAGGATCAAGTCCGGCCTCCTTGAACGCATCTTTATTGTAGTATAGAATGATGGTACTTCGCTGGAATGGTACACCCCAGGTTTTTCCCCCGGTTTGTGAATTAGTCATAAAACCGGGATAAAAATCGGCAAGATACGCTTTGTCGCTATCGGTCTTAATAAAACTGTCAATATCGACAATGGCATCCATATCCAGCAGTGAAAATAAGTCTGTGGAAAACATGATCGCCATTTCCGGCGGCTTATTACCGCGAAGTGCGGTCTGAATCTTAGTTCTGGTTTCCGCATAGCTTCCTGTATAAACAGGAGTTACTTTAATATCCGGATTCTCTTTGGTAAAATCCGCCGCCATCTGGTCAATTACCTTGGTAAGAGGACCGCCAACAGAAATAGGATAATAGAAGGTAAGTTCGGTTTGCCCTCCCTGTGAGCTGGTAGCCTGTTTGTTCCCGCTGCACCCGCCAATGAACACAGCAAGCATTACTACTACACTTACCAGCATAACCAGGGCTTTGTTTTTTCTCATCAATAAAACTCTCCTCTTTATCAATTTTTCTATTAAAAAAAGCAAACAGACAACATTATAACAAAGACATAATCAAATCATTTTTAGCCAATGATTCCTACGTTTCTGTCATAAGGTTTTCTCTTTGCTCCACCTTATAAG
>NZ_DATMXX010000139.1:0-3497 GCF_035561255.1 Sporomusa sp.
CTTCCTTAATAGCTCCTAGCTTATATTTCAGATTCGATGATAATCCTGATAAAGTCGAACTAAATTGCATAAAATTCATTGCATAATGTTTACCAAATATTGGTTTAGTGATAATATAAAGCAAAGTATATTCAAACATATTGGGGGGCGCGTAGCTATGAAACAAATTTTGTTATTACTGGCTAATGGCTTTGAAGCCTACGAAGCGAGTGTTTTTACTGATGTATTGGATTGGAATATGGTAGAAGGTGACAGATCAACCAAATTGGTAACTTGCGGCATACGGAAGAATCTAAGATGTACTGGCCGCTTAACCGTGATTCCTGAACTACTGACCTCGGAAGTCGATGTTACTGAGTTTGATGCATTGGCTATTCCGGGAGGTTTTGAATCCGCCGGTTTTTATGAAGACGCCTACAGCGATGATTTTTTGTCTATTATTCAAAAATTTAACATGGCTGAAAAAATTATCGCCGCGATTTGTGTTGGGGCCTTACCACTGGGGAAAAGCGGGGTTTTATGCGGGCGGCAAGGAACGACATACCATTTAAACAATGGCTACCGCCAACAGCAATTAGCCGCTTTTGGTGTTAATGTTGTTAACCAGCCGATAGTCATTGATGGTAACATGATAACCTCCTCGTCACCGGCAACAGCCCTGGATGTTGCCTTTACGCTGCTGGAGACGCTTACAACAGCAGAAAACTGCCGTCATATAAAACACTTAATGGGCTTTTAGATAATAAGATACTGTCAGCAGTTTCCTAAATCAAAGCCTGCCGCTTTCGCCTTCATCAAAACGGTCCTCTAATATTATGACTTGCTGGCCTACCACTCCCGTCCACTCAATTATGTTATATGCAAGCAAAATTTTGGGGGTTATCTTTATCTTTAGGCATTACTTACGCGGTTGTAAACTGTCTTCAGATATTTTGCCACTCCATCGGTATTATTGCTGTCAATTACGCAGGTAGCAATATTCTTGAGTAAGTCATGAGCATTTCTCACAGCATACTTTTCATCAGCTACTTCGAACATCGGGCTATCATTCAACTGTTGGTTTAGTGTAATTATGCAAATAGTCCCAGACGATATTTCTAATCACACCTGCGCCTACGAACCAGCCTGGAGGGTTGCACTGGCGAGATGCTCTCAACACAAGCATAAACCAATCGTTGGAATAGAGAATATCATGCAGCTTTTGTTCGTAACAAATTTTCTTCATGCCTAGCCTCCAAGTGTTGCCAACATACTTTTATCAGTATTAATTAATGTCGCCCACTAAAATCTTTCTTGTGAAATATAAAAAGAAGGCTGGTGCAGATTTTACCTCTGCCCAGCCTTCAGCTCACTTACTGATCAGCTAAATTGTCCAAATACCTATTAAGCTGGAGCGAGCCAGCAAGAACCATTGTCTAATGGGTATCCCATTCATATATTTCGTTACTCCATTATCGGAAGCATGCAATCCATAAATATCCCATCTGGCCTGTTATACTACTATAGTAAACCGGTAATTACTACATCTTGCAATTTTCGTTTTGGCACATGATGAACCTGGTTTTCATCCCGCCAATATTTGATATCGCCATTGGCCTCGCTTTCCTCAATAACGACCTCTTCTTTCGGTTTGCCCAGCGCGATCACCAGCAATACCTCAAAGTTGTCCGCTAAGTTCAATACCGCCTGCAGTTTAGCATGTTGAATGTTGCCAATCATACACCCACCCAGTCCGATTTCTGTCGCCCCGAGTAAGATGGTCTGGGCAGCAATCCCTGCATCAAAACTGGTCCCCATCTTATATCCTTTATCCTGGAGGATGACAATATAAGCTACCGGCCTTTCTCCGGCAACAGGGCCCGGCCACTCTTTTAAATAGCCCGCCCAGCCCAAAGTGGCAAAGATTTGTTCGTTAAGTGGTTGCTCACAAGCGATATAATATTTAAGCGCCTGTTTATTGGCACCTGAGGGTACCAGCCTGGCATAATCCACAAGAGTGAGCAAAGTATCTCTCGTAACTGCTTCCTGTTCAAAAAACCGCCGGTAACTGCGGTTTGCTTTTACAATATCACTAAACATCAAAAACCCTCCCAATTTTGTTTTTGTATGCAAGTATGGCTGATGCCCGTTCTTCCACAGACAGATCACCTTCTAATCGCAAGACTTTACAAGGTAAAGCCGCCAGCCATTGTTCATGCAACGCTTTACTACGCATACTCAAGCCGCCCTCATCATAACCGGCAGCCCATTCTAAAAATGCGTTGGAATCTGAATACCGCTTTCCTCCTGGTTTGACTTCCGTCGCTCCATATCTCTGTATTTCTCGTTTAACAAGCCTTTCCATCCGTAAAGCTTGCGGAATCCATAAATACACTACCAATTCAAATTTCGGGATAAATATATCACCCCACCCACAAAGAGAACCTGATAATATCCACCGGGCCGCACTGCCTAAATCTTCAGCTAGCAATTGCTGCCGGTCCTGCAAATCACGCTTTATCTGAAATGGTGGTTTGGTAGGAAGCCAAAAATAATTATCTGTGTCAAAATGCTGACAACCCAACTGAGTGGCAAGAACCCGGCCTAAAGTAGTTGTCCCTGACCCTGAAGCCCCCAGAATATGGATTCTTTCCATCACCTGCCATCCTCCATATTCATGTTTTACTGATATTCTGCAATGAGTTTAGCAATACGAACAGCGGCTTGGGGCCCGTATAATCCGCCGTGATAGCAGATGACATAATCAATATCATACTCCTGCAATTTACGCAGTGATTGCAGGGCTACCCTCATGTCAGCAGTATGTTCTGGAGCCGGCCCTACTAAAATTCCATCCTGAATCCGCAATTGATCCCCGGCGATAAGCAAGCGATGCTGTTGCAAATATAGGCACATATGACCCGGAGTATGACCTGGTGTATGTATCACTTGCACGTTATCGTGAAACGACAATACGTCTTTATCCTCAAACGTCTTATATACATGAGCGGTAGGAATATTGGTAAACAAGCCAGCTGCCTGTTCACGAATATTTTCCGGCAGCGATTGAAGCCTGGCCTGGACCCGCTCAGGGGTCATCTTGATATAAGGGATGACGCCCTCGATATAGTCACGCTCATTGACATGAGTATATATTTCCGCCTTGTTGCCCAAAGCGTTCTGTATGTCCGTTACATTGCCGATATGATCCCAGTCCTGATGTGTAAAAATAATTCGCTTAATGTGTTTAAGCAAAACACCGGTCTGCTCTACTGCCGTAGTTAGTTCTTTTAATTGACCCGGATAACCGACATCAACGAGAGTGGCGCCGTTATCATCCCACAACAATGTGGGGTGTATGGCGACAGTTGCCCCAAAAGGATTGCGCTCCAATGTGAGCATTTTGAAATTCAAAGTAGTATGGTTCATTCCTCACCCTCCACATATACCTTTGCTTTCATTATCAAAACAGACACTCTAGCTAGCTTGCGTCTCTATCCTTATGGATAATTATATCA
>NZ_DATMXX010000140.1:0-4361 GCF_035561255.1 Sporomusa sp.
AAGTAATCGTTCTAATTTAGCAGGAGATACAATAATTTACAAGAATGTTTAACAACACTAGATTAAAAAGATGGTCACTGGAGGCGATCGACAATGTCTGCGGCTGAAGCTCTTGAAAACAAAATAGTATATTTACACCGAGAAGATGACTATCAAGAATCGTTTGAGACAACTACTGGAATTTTATTTATAGATAATGAACTTCGACTAAAAAACCTTAATCGTGAAGCTGAAAAGATTTGCGGCATTAACAGGGCAAAGTCGGTTGGTCGAAGGGTGGAAGAAGTCTTTAGGCATCATGGTGAGAAGTTTTTGAAAGTATTCTATCTTGATGAGTATGAGGATTTGAGTACAATCAACTTGAAGCTAAAAGTACAAGACCAGTATATATATGCCCACATTGATACGCTAAGACTGCGGGGCACAACCGGAGAATCAAATGGTTTAATTGTTATTATACAAGACTTATCAGCAGTCAGAGCAGCAATTAAACAGATACAGATCACTCAAATGCTGATGTCATTGGGGGAGTTAGCCGCAGGGGTGGCTCATCATGTGCGTACACCGCTGACTACCATAAGTGGGTATTTGCAGGTTATGCTCGGCCGTTTAGAGGATGATAGATATACGGTAGGCCGGGATGTGCTTGAGATGATGCTGGACGAGGTATCGTGTATCAATAAAGTAGTCAAAGAACTTGTTATGTTTGCGAAGCCTCCAGTAAATAAGGAGACTAATATTGATATAAACCGTACAATTGAAGAGGCACTGCTTTTAACATTTAAACAGCTAGGCGGTGAGAAAATAGCAATCGACAAGCAGTTAGCTGCTAATCTGCCGGCGCTTACCGTTGACAGTAATTTAATCAAACAAGCGGTTGTAAATATTATGCAAAATGCCATTGAAGCCATGCCGAATGAAGGGGTGCTTTCGGTGAAATCCTGGATTAACTCCGAGCTGAATATGCTGGTTATTGCTATTGGTGATACCGGATCAGGGGTAGCCCCGGAGATTTTACCCCGGGTGTTTGAGCCATTTTATACTACTAAACTTGAGCATATGGGACTGGGACTGCCTGTTGCCCACCGAATTGTTAGTGAACACGGAGGCTTTATCAACATCAATGCAGTTAGTCCGACTGGAACAGGTGCGCATATCCATATTTATCTGCCAATCGTTGACGAGCGCCACCGGCGGTTACGCGTAGTGCATCAGCAGGTACTTAACCTGCAGTAGTATAAAGAATTTTGCCTAGGAATTTTACGCTAGTGGGTAATATCTGTGCATCCCGTCTTCATATTCTGTTATTGTTACAGAAAATTAATGAGAAGAAGGGATGTTCTAGTGTTACATCGGACCCTGATCTGCTTTTTTGTATTTTTATTATTAACAGGTTCGGCAGGTTATGCCAGGTCAGAAGCGGTTGCGTCAAGTATTACAGTGAATTTGCCAAGCCGGACAATGGAGCTTTTTGCCGGCAATAATTTAGTAAAAGAATATCCCATTGCCATTGGTAAGCCATCTACCCCTACCCCGTTAGGTAACTACTCAATTGCATATAAAGAGGTAAATCCTGCATGGTACCCGCCAGATCAAAAAGGAAAGATAGTACCGTCAGGACCGGAAAACCCACTTGGTTACAGATGGATGGGGATATGGAATAACTATGGTATTCATGGTACTAATGCACCGTGGTCAATAGGAACAGTAACATCAAACGGCTGTATTCGTATGTATGAAGAGGATGTAGAAGAACTTTTCGACAAGGTGAGTTATGGGACTCCTGTACAGATAACCTATGACCGGATAAAAATCAAGACAAACACAAAAGGGCAAATTCTTCTAGCCGTCTATCCTGATGTCTATGGCTATGGCAATATTACTGTACAGGATATTCGCAATAAACTTAATGCGTATCATTTAAATTCCTTGCTAGCTGATGATTCTTTACGTAAGATAGTTAATGAAGCAAACGGCAGTCAAGTGGTTATTGCCAGCCAATTTAAGATTAGAGTAAATGAAAGACTGATAAATGAGCGAGGGCTGGTTGTGCAAAACGTGCAATATGTACCTGTTCAACCGTTTGCCGAGGCACTTAAACAAAAGATAAACTGGGATGAAAAGATGAAAACAGTGCAGTGTGGATCAAGTAGTATACCGGGGATAATCAGCGGCAATATGGTATATGTAGTGGCTGAAAATATACCAACACTTTTTGGTGGTGAGATGAGCTGGAAGTCAGAAGAAGATACCCTGAGTTTTGGTAAACTAGTGGTTTTTATAAACGGTAAGCAAGTAAATATTGGTATAAACAGGGTGCAAGGCATATTAGCGCTGTCGGCTCTGGAGCTGGCGGAGGTAATGGATTGTAAGGTTACCTGGAACAGGGAAGACCGGGTATTAATACTAACTAATAAAGGGTTAATTTATAGGGTGCCTGTGGATATGATCGGTCAGGACCCTTATATAAAAATAACCAGTATAAACCAATATTTCAATGCCTATGTTTACTGGAATGAGCAGGCTAAAACAATAGAATTGACTTATCCTTACTAAGAATAAGTGACTAAGTGTGTATCACTCTATTCGTAGTTGCAGGGGGAGGGCGGCAGATGCTCTCTCTTTTTTTTATTAGATATTACATAAGCTGGCCACTATTTAGTAAAATAAGAGAAGGGATTTTGCGCTTAATAGCCAATTATAATAGATTGGACTATATAGGAATGTAAGGGTGGTGGGCACATGCCCCAAAGGTTTATTATCATTGATGGAAGCAGTCTGGTACATCGGGCATTTCATGCTCTGCCGATGCTGCGCACCGCAGGCGGTTTGTATACTAATGCTGTATATGGTTTTACGACTATGCTTGTTAAATTACTGACAGATTACAAACCTGATCTGCTGGCTGTTGCTTTTGATAAAGGCCGGGTGACCTTCAGGAATGAAACTTATCAGCAATATAAGGCTCATCGCCAGGCTACTCCAGGTGAGCTTTCCGAACAGTTTCCGCTAATTCGCGATTTGTTAGGTGCGTTTGGAATAGCTACTATTGAAGAGCAGGGATATGAAGCAGATGATATTTTAGGAACCCTTGCCGATAAAGCGGCCAACCAAGGTTGTGAGGTCTTGATTGTAACCGGTGACCGCGATGCACTGCAATTAATAGGGCCGGGAACCACGGTACTGCTTACTAGAAAAGGCATTTCCGAGATGGAAATTATGGATGCAGCTGCGCTTAAGGAAAAATACGGGTTAACACCTACTCAATTTATTGATATGAAAGGCTTAATGGGAGATACCTCGGATAACATACCTGGGGTACCAGGCATTGGAGAAAAAACAGCAATAAAATTGTTGTCAGAATTCGGTTCTATGGAAAATGTGCTGGCAAGCATTGAGAGTGTAGCAGGGAAAAAACTTCAAGAGAATCTGCGGCAATATGCCGAACAGGCAGTTTTATCTAAGCGCCTTGCCACCATTGTTTGTGATATGCCGCTTGAGTTTACTCCGGAGAGCTTTAAGATTAATCCTAACAGAGAAGCTGTTAAAGAATTGTTCACTAAGTTTGAGTTTAAGAACATGCTGACCAAGTTTGATACTTTGTTTGCAGGAACCGTCATTGAGGATGCAGCACAAGTGGAAACAAAAACTGTTGAGCTTATATCTCCGGTTATTGTTTCCAGCAGGCGTGATCTTGAGGATTTCCATGCGGCAGCTAAGCAGAACGGTGATTTATGCTGTTATCCCATAACCGCTGCCCATTCGCCTTTAGCCGGTTTAACTGGTCTTGCTTTCACTTGTGACGGTAAAACCTTGTACATTCCGGCAACTGCTGAAGGCTGGAGTGTGGTATTTGACATCCTGGCTGACAGCGGTATCACACTTACTACCTATGATGCCAAACAACTGTACAATGCCTGCAGGCTGAGGGGGACATTCTTGCGCTGCCCAGTGTCAGATCTGCTTATTGCCGCTTATTTGCTTGATCCTACGGCTTCCTCCTATCCACTGGCTAGCCTGGCGGAAAAATATTTAGGACAGACAATGGTATTACCTGGCGGCGATAAAAATTTAACAGCTAAACCCGAGTTTGCTGTTTGGGCTAGTGGTATTATTGAACAACTACGGGGCGCATTTGCCGGCAATCTGGTGAATGCTGGCCTGGATAAACTGTTTCAACAAGTGGAAATGCCACTTGTTGAAGCTTTGTCAGCCATGGAAATTGCCGGAATTAAGGTGGACCTGGATTACCTGAAAGAGATGGCTGTAAGTATTGCCGGTAAGGTTGAGAAGCTGTTAGGTGAGATTTATCATTTAGCTGGTGAAGAGTTTAATGTTAATTCTACCAAACAGTTAGGGAT
>NZ_DATMXX010000141.1:0-16286 GCF_035561255.1 Sporomusa sp.
CTGAAGTCTAACGCAACTGAACAGAATGTTTTTGATGTTGCCCAAGCGCTTGCCGATTTGCAGAAACATACTGTTACCGACGTTGCCTTAACTGAGCGCTGCAATCTCATTAACCAGTAACTGGAACCAAGGTTTTTGAATAAAAAGAAGGGAGGTACTAATCGATGAAAAAGTATTTGGACATGACGTTCCGCGATTCCGTTGGTAAAGAGGTCACTCTTAGCCTGCCGGATCCTAAGGACGATTTAACTTTGGCTCAGGTCAACACCGCCATGGATACCATTATTGCAAAAAACATTTTGGTCAATCGCGGCAGCGAACTGGTTAGCCGAGTAGAGGCCATTGTCCGCATCTCTGATAGCGTAGCGCTAGTGTAAAAAGTAGGTGGGCTATGGATGTCTGGCAGGTAATCGGGCAGGTGGGGTTTCCCATCGCGGTGGCAACCTGGCTGCTGGTTAAGCTTCAGACTACACTGGAAGCTTTCACTAATGAAGCCATAGAGCTAAAGGTTCAACTTGAAGCCCATGCCAGCCGGTGCATCAAGTGCCGTGAGAAGGGAAAACGTGTCATACCTGTGATAACGATGGAAAGGGGTAAAATGTGATATATAAGATTTCGGTAACGTGTAATCTCACCACAGGTGAGAAAGAAGTCGAGGTAACGGCCGGCGGCTTGCGAATCGTATATGGTGATAAACCAGAGGGAGATTGCATTATGGTCGAATTTGATACAGAGGAAATTTCCTAAAGTAGGAAGACGGTTAGTGTTTAGCACTAGCCGTCTTCTCTTTCAAGAAATATGATATAACATTGAGGACAAGGGACGATAACAATTAGAATATATAAAAACATAAGTTCTTCACCAAATATTCATAACTTCTTCATACTGAAAGAGTACAATTAATCTAAAGAGTTAGATAAGTAGGTGACTAGAATGAGGAAGTTACTGGTTTGGCTTATACTTGTGATATCTTTGGCAGTGACTGCCGTGGCCTCAGCACAGACGACAATACCGCCTGCGCCGGTCAGCAGCCGGTATGTACAGGATTACGCAGGCGTATTATCTGATGAAACTAAGGCTAAGATTAATAAACTAGGTAGGAAGATAGCAGAAACCACTAAGGCGCAAGTGGTTGTTGTCACCGTGAATTCGTTAGAAGGTATGCTGATTGAGGAATATGCCCTCGGTATTCTCCGCAAGTGGGGCATCGGTGACAAGACCCAGAATAATGGTGTCTTACTACTAATTGCAGTAAATGACAAGCAGTCGCGAATTGAGGTCGGATATGGTTTAGAGGGAGTACTCAATGATGCCAAAGCAGGTAGAATTCTAGATGAATCAGTGCTGCCGTATTTTCAGCAGGGTGACTATAGCCGTGGCGTGTGGACGGGATACAAGGCGTTGGTCAGTGCTATCTCTGATGAGTACGGTAAAGATGTACGAGCAAATGAAAAAAATAAAGCAACCGATGCAAGACTAGGTATCGCTACCTGGTGGAATGGATTGCCCGGATGGCTGCAATGGATAGCTTTTGTTGGTTTGGCCGCACTGGTAGCAGGTGATTGGTTATTCTTCGGCGGCAGTATTACTTTACTCTTATTATCTTTCTTACGTTTCCGCGGTGGCGGCGGTGGCGGTTACGGTGGCGGGTCAGGAGGAGGAGGAGGCGCTGACCGCAAATGGTAGGTATGACAAAGGCTGATAAAGTATTGGTTGTTTTATTACTCCTCATATCTGTAGCCGGTATTGGACTCAACATTTCAATAGCGGCTGCAGGTGGCGAGCAGCAGGCCGAAATATGGGTGGAGGGTATCTTATATAAAACTGTGCCGCTCAAAGAGGGGTATAAGCAAGAAATCCGGATTGGTGGCGATTCCCACTATGATATTATTGAGGTTCAGGATACCAGAATTCGGGTGCGAGAAGCTGATTGTCCCAACCAGGACTGCAATAAGATGGGATGGATCCAGCACGCGCCTCAGCAAATTGTTTGTCTTCCTTATCGCATTGTAATCAAAATTGTGTCGTTCGCTCCTTCTGACACAGATACAATAGTTCACTAGTAAAAAAGCTATGCCCCCGTTACTTAAGCACTGTGCTTAGGTGACGGGGGCAAGTTGCTGTTACTGCACCATTTTCCTGCATTCATTGGCACAGGTCTGGCAAGCGTCAGCGCACCGCTGGCAATGGGGGTCTCTAAATTGGGCGCAGTCACTGGCGCAGGCATCGCAGATGCTTGCGCAGAGAGAACATAGCTGTTTGGCATGATGACTGCCCCGGGCCATATATTGGGCAGACATCGCGCATATGTCAGCACAGTCACGGAGCATGTTGATACAGTGGGTTCTCGCTTTGGCATCAGCCTCTTGTAGGCACAAAGACAAGCATTCTTCGCAAGCTTGCATGCATGCGTTGCAAGCATCGATACAAGTTTGCATCTTAGTAGGGGCGTCTAGTACTGTCGGCATGAGTAATCCTCCCTGTAAAATTCTTATCTTATTATCCCAACAGCAGAGTAATTAATTCAGTATGGTTAGCCTGTTTTTTCTTAGGCAAGACTAAAAGCATTGACAGTTCATTATTTTAGTCTTACAATACATACTATACGGGGGTATAGTATTGGAACTTATATGTTAGATGACAAGGAAAAGACTGATATCAAAAAAAGACTGAGGCGAACCAGCGGACAAATCAACGGGATTGAAAAAATGATAGATGAGGGCCGCTATTGCGTGGATGTCCTGCAGCAGATTATGGCGGCTCGGGCGGCACTTAATCAGGTGGCGCTAATTATGATTGAGAGCTATACAAAAAGTTGTGTGGTTAATGCCATAAAAGAAAACCGTACAGAAGAAGCTGTTGATGAATTAATGGGTGTCTTATCCAAATTCACAAAATAAAGATAGACTGAGTCACTCTTCTTAGAGGCTCAGTTATTGAATAGAGTGAGGGTGCTACAAGAATTTAAGGGGTGAAAATTATGACCGAGTCAAACGGAGCATCTCTAGAGACTACATTTTTAAAAATAGGAGGCATGACATGTGCTGCCTGCTCAGGCAGGGTGGAACGCGGGCTCGCCAAACTCAAAGGAGTAGAAAAGGCTGCCGTCAATCTGGCAACGGAGAAGGCTTCTGTAACCTATGATCGCTCGCAGATTAGCCTGAGTGAGATAGCGCATAAGATTGAGGATTTAGGCTATCAGGTTGTCAAGGATAAGGTGGACTTAAAGATTACCGGTATGACCTGCGCGGCATGCTCAGGTCGCGTGGAAAGAGGCTTGAACAAGCTGCCTGGCGTAGCCAATGCTGTTGTCAACCTGGCGGTGGAGAAAGCTAACTCCTGTCCAATTTATTGCAGGCTGGCAGTTTTACCGAGGGGCTTATATGGTGCTTAAGAACGGCAGCGCGAACATGGATGTTCTGGTCGCGCTTGGAACTTCGGCTGCGTATTTCTACAGTGTAGCTAACGTACTGCGCCAGGCACCTGACTTGTATTTTGAAACATCGGCTATTTTAATAACCTTGATTATTTTGGGTAAATTGCTGGAAGCCACTGCCAAGGGGCGGACCTCTGAGGCGATTAAAGCCCTGATGGGGCTACAGGCCAAGACGGCCAGGGTGTTGCGTGAGGGGCTGGAATTGGACATCCCGGTTGAATCGGTCCTGGTCGGCGATATTGTAGTCGTGCGCCCTGGTGAAAAAGTACCGGTCGACGGCGTTATAGTTGACGGGACATCAACGATGGATGAATCAATGCTTACCGGTGAGAGTTTGCTGTTGATAAAAAGACCGGTGACCAGGTAGTCGGCGCAACCATTAACAAATTAGGCACCTTTAAATTTGAGGCTACTAAGGTTGGCAAAGATACCGCCTTGGCGCAGATTGTGCGGATTGTGGAAGAAGCCCAAGGGTCGAAAGCACCGATTCAGCGCTTTGCCGACGTGGTATCAGCATATTTTGTACCGGTCGTTGTAGGCTTGGCGCTGCTAACCTTTGCGGCATGGTTCTTTATCCTGGACCCAGGCAATTTCTCGCGGGCGTTGGTTAATTTCACTGCCGTATTAGTCATCGCTTGTCCTTGCGCACTTGGGTTAGCTACACCGACCTCGATTATGGTGGGGACAGGTAAAGGTGCGGAAAACGGGATCTTGATAAAAGGCGCTGAGCACTTAGAGAATGCCCATAGACTGACAACCATTGTTCTTGATAAAACAGGCACAATTACCAAGGGTGAACCTGAAGTTACCGATATTGTGGCGCTGGCTGGGCTTGCAGAAGATGAACTAGTGAGGCTGGCTGTCAGGGCAGAGAAAAACTCCGAGCATCCCTTGGCACAAGCTATTGTTAAGTATGGGCAAAAAGAAGGAATACCCCTGGAAGACCCTGAGTCATTCACCGCCATTCCGGGGCATGGGGTCGAGGTTACCATTGAAGGTAAACGAATTTTACTGGGTACTCGCAAGCTAATGCAAGAAAGTAATATTGAGTTTGAATCATCTGTTACTCAAATCGAAGAGTTGGAATTGCAGGGTAAGACAGTCATGTTATTTGCCTTAGAAAACAAGCTCAGCGGTTTGTTCGCTGTAGCTGATACCGTGAAAGAGAATTCGGCTCAAGCTGTATCCGAGCTGCAAACGATGGGCATAGAAGTATGGATGATAACAGGAGATAATATTCGTACCGCTCAGGCCATGGCTCAAACGGTTGGCATAGACAATGTTATGGCCGAGGTATTGCCAGAGAATAAAGCTGAAAAGGTAGCAGCACTCAAAAAAGAGGGTAAGGTTGTGGCTATGGTTGGTGACGGCATAACGATGCTCCGGCGCTGGCAACCGTCGACGTAGGCTTTGCTATTGGCACAGGCACCGATGTTGCTATTGAGGCGGCAGATATTACGCTAATGCGGGGTGACCTGACTGGTATTGTGGCTGCCATTCGCTTAAGTAAGGCAACTATGCGGAACATTAAACAGAATCTATTCTGGGCGCTTGTCTATAATTCGCTTGGCATTCCAGTTGCGGCAGCAGGATTTCTATCACCCGTGCTGGCAGGCGCGGCAATGGCCTTTAGTTCGGTTTCGGTGGTAACCAATGCACTTAGACTGAAACGGTTCAACCCGTATAGGGCCTAATGCAGGGAGTTACTATGCTGAGTCATATACGAGGGGAGGTGATGTTGTGAGTCAAGAGGAAACGATATTGAAAATTGAGGGTATGTCCTGCGGACATTGTAAAATGAGTGTTGAAAAGGCTCTCCAAGCTATTCCGGGAGTGGTAAGTGCCAGTGTTGACCTGGCAAAAAAAGAAGCACTTGTAACCGGTACTGCTAACCGGGGTGCGCTTGTGAAAGCCGTAGAAGAGGCTGGCTTTGACGTGGTTTAATTAAAGATCCGGTAAAGAAAACACGGCTTGCGCCGAGCCTTTGGCGAAAGCGGAAGTCGATTTGCCCTTATCCAGACGGAAAGTTATACTTTCTTACAGGACTGGAAAATACGCAAAAGCCTGCGTCGCAGGCTTTTGCGTATTTTATTTACTCCGATGAAAATATAGGTATTTTATCCAATGACCAAGCCGTTCTAAGACTCCCACAAGTGGAAGTTATACCCAAAGGGCACAGGCGAGCGGCTAAGTCCCTGGAAGTTGGTCGACTAAACTTCAGATGGGGTTAAAACCCCACCTGAAGCTAAGTCTCGCTTTATAGAGTTAATTCACACAAGTTCTTCATGAAATATTCACAAGTTCTTCATAAAGACTTGTTATAATAAAGGCAAATCCAAACAAAGGAGGAACACAAAATGAGGAAAGGCTTAATTATAGGTCTGGCAGTATTGCTGGTTATCGCGTTGGGTGCCACCTTCGCATTTGCTGAATCGCCCTCACAGGGTATGATGAATACGGGATATATGAACGAGATGCATAAAAAAATGGTTGAGCAGCATGTAAAAGACGGTGACCTGACGCCAGAACAAGCCAAAGTAATGGATGAGCATATGGCTAACATGGGTTCTATGATGAACGACATGACTGGCCGAGGCATGATGAATGACACTGCGAGCTGTCACTCCAATCAGCAAAGCACGGACATTCCAAAACAATAGTTGAACATCCGGGAATAGATAGTAGAGTACCACAACGAAAAAAGCTGTCTAGCTCTCCCTCGAGGCTATGCAGCTTTTTTATATTCGCAACGGTGTAGATGTATCAATAGCTAGCAAATAATTTCGAAGACTGTAGTGAAAGGGTGGATGCTGCTTATATGAGAGTGATTCTATTTGATGTTAGAGTGGTCCCGCAATTTCTATCCTAGAGTAATTTGGGGATCTCTTGCTCATTATGCGGATTCGATGTTGCGTTGCCAAATTTGCAGGGGTATTCTAGTCCTATCCGAATTCTATTAGGAATTAGATGCGCGGGGGGAAAAGTATGAGTATTGAAAAAACAATTCACGAATATAAGTCAGACCCGGAATCTGTCTATCAAACATGGTTCTTAGATAACCAGGAGCGTTTAAAGGCATTTCGCACAATAAAAAATGGTGTAAAAGTAGTAGTAAAAGAGATTGAAGAAAACACATTTGGTAATGATTTTAAAGGCTCATCCCTTGAGACAGTAATAACGGCAATAGCGGAACAAAAGCAGGTGTTCGAAGGCGCAGCCCATGCGTTCTACTGGAAACCCAAGCTCCGTATCCCCGATATATATGAAAACGCAGCAAATAAACAGGCTTTTAGCCGATTTTTAAAGGCGTGTTCTGCAGCATCTAACGAGCGGCAAATAGTAGAAGAAATAGTTAAATTGGATCGGCAACAGATAAAGGGTCTAGGTCCGGCAGTAGCCAACATCCTATATTTTCTTCAGCCATCCTTGTTTCCACCGTTTAATACCGCGATTGTGAATGGTTTTAATTTGTTATTCAATAAAAAACTAAAGCTAGGATCCTGGACTGCCTATTTGGAAATGAGAGAATCCATAATTAGTGCAAACCAAAACTATCGCAACATGACTTCGAAAGATCTTGGCATGATAGCCGGTATGCTCTTTGAAATAGGGACTGGGAGAATTGTAACTGAACAAAATTATACCCAGGTGATCAGCTTGGAAGAGAAGAAACTATTAGCGTCTAGAAGTAAACGGCATAGAGAAGTTTTAGAGGATGTTTTAGCCGACAATGAGCACAGTGAAATGCAATACCATCTTGCTAAACTGGGGAAATCACTCGGATGTAACGTTTGGGTCGCTCATAATGATCATAAAAGGGAATGGAACAGCACCAAATTGGGAGAACTCTCAATATCCAATCTTCCATTGAATGATATAGCCGATCCTATAGGCGATACAGTAGCACTAATTGATATCATTTGGCTGGACCAAGCTGGAAAAATCATCGCTGCTTTTGAAGTTGAGAAAAGTACCTCTATTTACTCGGGGATGCTCCGGCTTTATGATTTATCCCTTTCTATAGGCGTTTGTAACATGTATTTGGTTGCTCCTGATAAAAGGGAAAAAGAGATACAGGCTCAGCTACGGCGGCCATCATTTCGAGGGCAAAGGAACTTGATCTCATATCTGTTATTTTCTGATGTACGTCGTGACTGTGACGCTATGTGTAAATTTGGCAATTCTATTGAAGTTTTGAATAAAATCGCCAGATTCATCTAGATATAGCTTTTTCAAAAAGGTAGAGTTGATTTTTACTGATGCCATTGACCGCAGCACTACCAGATTTCTATAGTAATAGCAGTATAATTTTTTGCGGAAATTCATCATATTTTCATAGTTTCTTCATTAGTTCTTCAAAACTTTAAGGTATAGTATAGTAAAGAGTTTGGTCAAGTACCATGTTGGAGGAAAATTAGCAGTTAGCCGGTGTAGCTAAGACCTACACCTCTATATAAGCTCTTAGATCCAGAGCTAATAAATTAACTCCAGGGAGGTTGAACAATGAGTAGCATGTCCAATACTGGCATTTTAAGAGCATTCATCGTATTCGGTATTATGCTCGCAGCTAATTTGCAGCCAGTGTTCGCAGAGGAGCAGCCCATGACTCTGCAAGAGATCGTGAATAACGCGATCAAAAACAATCCGGCAGTTGTAGAAACCGAAAAAAAATGGGAGGAGAAGTCCAGTCGCATTCCCGCAGTCACAGCACAGCCTAATCTTAAAATCGGGATTATGAAGGACGATATCCCAACCTCAAGTTTGAATCCAGGTAAAGGTATGATGACCGAATTTGGCCTCAGCCAGGAAATTATGAATCCATCTAAGCTTAAAGCTATGGGTAAGATGGCAGAGAATGAAGCAAACATGACCAAAGCCGGCTGGGGTGAGAAACAGGTTGAGGTCTATGTACAGGCAAAACAGGCCTATTACGATTACCTTTATTCCAAACAAGCGCTGGTAATTGGTAAGGAGAGCCAGCAGCTCATGGGTCAGCTCGCGAAATTGGCACAAATCAATTACTCCACCGGTATGGTGCCACTGCAGGATACGCTGAAAGCCCAGACTGAGTTTTCTCAAATGACAATTGATCTGTTAAATATGGCGTCGATGGAGGCTGTGGCTAAAGCAAGGATCAACAACCTGATGGGGCGCAGTACGAATACCAGCTTTGAAGTTAAGGAAGAATTTACAGCACCTCCACCCAATTTTGATTTGGGAGGCCTTATTAAAACTGCGACTGAAAGTAAGCCATCAGTAGCTGGGATGCAGTATCAGGTGGAAATGGCCAAGAACGGGATCGATTTAGCGAAAAAGCAACAGTTGCCTGATTTTGAAGTCCGTTTAGGGTACAAAAAGAATAGGGAGCCGATGGTGGAATCACAAGTGGACCCTATGGACCCAATGAATACTACATTAATGCTTGGTGACCGAAAACCGACATGGAAGATTGAAGTCATGGCGATGCTTCCCATCTGGCAAGGTAAAAACAAAGCCGAAATAAAAGCAGCGCAGGCCAGCTTCGAAGCTTCAGAAGCTGCCTTGCAAAATATGAAAAACATGACCGAACTTGATGTCCAAATGACTCTGACCGAATCACAGGCAACCTGGCGTCAGATTGAACTATATAAGAATACCATCATTCCCCAGGCCGAACAGACCTACCAGGCTGCTGTTATAGGGTATACCAACGGCAAAGTTGACTTTATGACTGTCCTGGAAGGCGTTAATACCCTTCGCAACGCTAAACTCGGCTTATATAAAGCTAAAGTGGATTATGAAAAAGCGGCGGCCAATCTGGAAAAAGCAGTAGGGAAACCCTTGTTCACCAGTGGTGCACAGCCATAATGAGTAAGCCAGAAAAAGGAGAGGGCAGCATGATCGAAAAACTACAGGCCAAAAAGAAACTTATCATTGGTGTGACCGCTGGTGTTCTGGTAATAGGCGGTGCCGGCTACTACTATACCATGCAGCACAATAAACCAGCGGCTGTAGACCATACTGGACACCAAACGAATGCCGCGGTTATGGCCATGGGCGATACAGTCACCCTAGACGCCAAGGCCCGACAATTGGCTGGGGTGCAAACCGCGCAAGCAATCGTTAAGTCGCTGGCCAAGGAAATCAAAACCACCGGCAAGATTGCCATGAATGAAAGCGGCCGGACCTACATCACTTCCCGGGTCGAAGGACGGGTGGATGAACTGTACGTAACTGCTGAGGGGCAATATATTGCCCCTGGACAGGCTATTGCGTCTGTATATAGCCCAACCTATATTGCTGCTCAGGAGGAATATTTGTTAACTCTGGAAACTGTGCAAAAACTGAAAAACGCCAGCAAAGATGTAGTCCAGATCAACAACCGCCTGCTGGAAGCAGCCCGGCGCAAACTGCAACTCATAAATGTGCCTGACAGTGAAATCACTCATCTGGAGCATACCCGGCAAGCCAAGGATCATATGACCATCTATGCCCAGTTCGGCGGAACTGTGCTGGAAAAACAGTTGCTGCCGGGAGCATTCATTATGCCTGGTGACAAACTGTATAGCCTATCGGACTTAGCTACTGTTTGGCTGTATGCCGATATTTACGAAAAAGACATTGCAGGCATTAAACCAGGTCAACCAGTTGCAGTGACCAGTGGTGCCTACCCGGG
This sequence comes from Sporomusa sp., assembly GCF_035561255.1. Lineage (GTDB taxonomy): Bacteria > Bacillota > Negativicutes > Sporomusales > Sporomusaceae > Sporomusa. Next base: position 10,092 of record NZ_DATMXX010000141.1, read on the forward strand.
GGAAACCTTTAATGGGAATGTGACCTTCATTAACCCGGTGCTCGATGATGCCACCCGGACGGTCAAAGTCCGGGTCGAAATGGCCAATCCTGCAGGTAGACTGAAGCCCAATATGTTTGTGAATGCTAATGTGCAAATCCCGCTGGGCGACAGCCTAGTTATACCCGAATCCAGTCTGCTAGATTCCGGCAGCCGTAAAATCGTCTTTGTGGCCCAAAGCGAAGATACCTTTGTTAAACGAGACGTAGTCATAGGACAGCACGCTGATGGCTATATTCAGATCCTGTCCGGACTGCAGCCTGGAGACACAGTGGTAACAGCCGCAACCTTCCTCATTGATTCCCAGACCAAATTAGGCAGCTTCGGCAGCCATGCCGGTCATGGTGGCTCAGGAGCCGCTACACCAGCACCTGCTGCCAGCGGCGCGGCTGCTCCGATCCAGTCACCGACCGCACCTGCTGCACCTGCTGTACCGGGCGCACCGGCTGCCGGGGGCGAACACAGCGGCCATAGCGGACATTAAGGAGGATCAGCATGCTCAATAAATTAATCGAGTTTTCCCTGAAAAATCGCGTGATTATCCTGGTGTTGTCCGCGCTGGTCATTGTCTGGGGCGTTTTTACCGTACGCGACACCCCCATTGACGCTTTTCCTGACCTGAGTGAAAACCAGGTGCTAGTCTCAGCCGACTGGATGGGCCGGGGGCCACAAGAAATTCAGGACCAGGTGACCTATCCGCTGGAAACGGCACTGCGAGGACTGCCAAAGGTTAAAGAAGTGCGTTCGGCTTCGTCTTTCGGAATGTCTCTCATAACTGTTATCTTTGAAGACGGGGTAGATCCGTACTTTGCCCGCCAAGTAGTAAATGAAAAAGTGCAACAGGCCATTCCTCAATTGCCACGCGGCGTACAGCCGGCCTTGGGTCCGGTCAGCACACCGATGGGCCAGGTCTTTATGTATACAGTGGAAAGTGATCGCCATAACCTGGCTGAATTACGTACCGTTGAGGATTTTACCATCAAACAGCAACTGAGCGCCGTGCCTGGAGTAGCCGAAGTCGCCAGCATTGGCGGCTATGTGATGCAGTACCAGATCAATCTTGATCCTCAGCTCCTGCAAAGCTACCGGATCACTTTCAACCAGGTATTTGGGGCGCTTGGCGCTAATAACGCCAACATCGGCGCCAAAGTTGTCGAACAAAACGGTCAGGAATTTATCATCCGCGGACTTGGTTTAATCCAGTCTCCTGACGACATTAAGAACATTGTGATCTCGCAAAATAACAATGTACCCATTTATATCAAAGATGTGGCCAATGTAACCGCTGGGCCCGATTTTCGCCGGGGCGTGCTGACCAAATCCGGCTATGAAGCGGCCGGGGGGATCGTTATTCAACGCATGGGCGAAAACACACTGAACGTGATCGACCAAGTGAAAGCCAAGATTGCCGAGATTCAGCCATCCTTGCCGGAAGGCATGCGGATCGTACCTTTTTACGACCAGACCGATCTGGTGAAAAAAGCGGTTAATACGCTGACTAGGGCATTGCTTGAAGAATTCATTTTAGTATCCATCATTGTCGTCGCCTTTTTAGGCAATGTCCGGTCCAGCCTGATTGTCACCAGTGCCATCCCCATTGGCATCCTGATTGCGCTGATTGCCATGAAACAGATTCACTTGTCGGCTAATTTGATGTCACTTGGCGGCATTGCCATCGGCATCGGCGTCATGACTGACGCGGCCATTGTTATGGTGGAAAATATCTTCCGGCATTTGGCCGAAGACCGCGGCCGGCGGAATATTATCGACGTAACACTAGAAGCGGCCAAAGAAGTGGCCGCGCCCATCTTCTTTTCCATCACGATTATCATTGTCACCTTCTTGCCGGTATTCACCATGACCGGTACCGAAGGCAAGATGTATACCCCGATGGCTTGGGCGAAATCTTTTGCCATGAGTGGCTCGTTACTGCTGGCATTCACGCTGGTACCCGTGCTGTGTACCCTTTTACTCAGAGGCAAGATCGAAGAAAAGGACACCTGGATTGTCGCCAAGCTGCATCAATGGTATGTGCCTACATTAAAATCAGTATTAAAGCACAGTAAAACCACGATTGTTATTGCTGTAGTGGTAATGATTGCCGGATTCTCGCTGTTGCCGCTTATCGGCACCACCTTTATGCCGGCTTTGGATGAAGGGACATTCCTGGTGATGCCAACCATGCTGCCCAGTGTGTCACTTACGGAAGCGCTGGAAGCAGCCAAAACCATGGATAAAGTGATCATGGAAATTCCGGAAATCGACATGTCGGTGGGCAAAGTGGGCCGGGCCGAGTCGGCCATGGACCCGGCGCCGATCAGCATGATTGAAACCATCGTCACCTTAAAACCCAAAGACCAGTGGCGGCCTGGTATGACCAAGGAGGCGATTGAACAGGAAATGATGGTCAGACTGGCCAACCTCCCCGGACTCAACTTAGCCTTTACCCAGCCGATTGCCGGCCGGTTATCCATGCTGACCACCGGGGTTCGTACCGAATTGGGCATCAAACTCTATGGGGAAGACCTCAAGGTGCTGCAGCAAAAAGCCTTCGACATTGAAAAAGCGCTGGCAACGGTGCCAGGGGTCAGCGATCTGCTGGCAGAACGGGTCTTTGGCGCTTCCTATCTGGAAATTCAGGTCAACCGGGAAAAAGCAGCCCGATACGGTCTGAGCATTGCCGATGTTGAAGACGCCGTAGAATTAGCGGTAGGCGGCAAAAATGCTACCACTACCATCGAAGGCCGCAAACGCTTTAACGTCTTGGTGCGTTACAACCGGGAAAACCGGGAAACCATTGATGCCATGCAAAATATCCTCATTCCGGTAACCGATGGCGGTGCTGCGGCGAAAAGCAGCGCTGGCGCGATGGGCGGCATGGGGGGCGGTCCAGCTGCCACAGCAGCCGGTCCAGCTACCGGCGCCTATGTACAGCTGGGCGAAGTGGCTCAGTTCCAGGTGGTGGACGGTCCGTCGATGATCAGCAGTGAAAACGGCGTCTACCGGATGATCGTGCAGATGAATACCCGGGGCCGGGACGTCGTCAGCTTTGTAAATGAAGCCAATCAAGTCATCAAAGAAAAAGTTGACTTGCCGGCCGGCTATTCTCTGAAATGGACCGGTCAGTATGAAAATCAGCAACGGGCGAAAGACCGGCTGTCGCTGGTAGTGCCAGCGGTCATCGTGCTTACCTTCTTCTTGCTCTATATGACCTTCAAGTCGGCCAGCGATGCTTTCCTTATCCTGATGAACATCCCCTTCTCCCTAGTGGGCGGCATTGTGGCCATGTACCTTACCGGCACCTATATGACGGTAGCGGCGGCTGTCGGCTTCATTGCCCTCTTTGGGATTGCGGTGCAAAACGGGGTCATCATGGTAACCTATATCAAACACCTGCGCGACCACCGGTCGTTGGAAGAAGCCATTATTGAAGGTGCCTTCACCCGATTGAGGCCGGTTATGATTACCGCTTTGGTTGCTAGTTTGGGCTTGTTCCCGCTCATCTTTGCCTCCGGCACCGGCGCTGAGGTGCAGCGTCCGATGGCTACTGTCGTCGTGGGCGGTCTGGTTACTTCTACGATTTTGACCCTGATCGTGTTGCCCTGCATCTACTTGGTCTGGAACAAGTGGCGCGAGCGCAAGAACCCACCGGTATCCGGTAACTCGCACACTGCCGACTAAGCGCGGTTATCTAAACTAACGAAGTTGTGGTGGGGGGATTCATGCCCCCACCCATAGCAAATAACATAACCTTTGAAATAAGATATAGAACATATTGGAGGCTGTAAATTATGAAAAAAAGTAAAGTATTGTTCGGCGTTTTAGCCATTGCCGTAGTGATGTCTCTGGTGGCGGGGTGTGGCTCCAGTGAAAAAACTGTTGCCCAGCCGCCGGCAAGTCAGGAGCAAGCATCCGGGCATCAGGGGCACAGCGCAGCAATGCCAAAGGAAGATCCGATGCCTATGATGAAAGACCTGGATAAATCCCTGCAAGACGTGGTTAAGCAGGTGAAGGCCGGTCAAACGATGGATGCGCAAAAGAGCGCCGCGCAACTGGTGAGTACCACCGATAAGGTCATGCCTCATATGATGGATGCCAGTTTAAAAGATAAACTGCGTAAAGCAGCAGTTGAAATTAAAGATAGTGTAAACTCAGGGAAAGCAGATCCAAGTGCCCTGGAGGGTAAAGCAAAATCCATGCAGGATCTTATGAAGCAAACTACGACCCACCTGCAAAGCATGAGTCATTAATTGGCTCGGAAAGGAGGAGCGGACGATGACCAAATGGGTGCTAATCGTCGTACTGGCCGGCACGTTGCTAAGCCGAACGGCAGAGGTTCAGGCCGCTCCGGCTCCCGGGTATAACCAGTTTGTCCAGTCGATTGACTCCATTCTGGCCGGGGCTGTTATGCCGGTCGTCGATGAACAGCAAATGGCCGCCCGTATTCCAGCTTTACCCAACGGTCAGACTGCGCAAATTTTAGCATCAGCCCGGAATATGCTTGGTCAGCCGGTGGTATGGGGCGGGGCTTCCCCTTCCCAGGGGTTTGACTGCTCCGGGTTGGTGCAGTATATTTACCGGCAGGCCGGCATCAATCTACCCCGTACCGCCGACTTGCAGTTCCTGGTCGGGCGGACGGTATCACCGGCAGCGCTGCAGCCGGGAGACCTGGTTTATTTCACCACCTATGAGCCAGGCGCGTCCCATGTGGGCATTTATATCGGCGGCGATAAATTTATCCATACTTCCTTTTCCCAAGGCATAGTAGCCATTAGTGATATGAACGAAGCATATTTCGTTAAACGCTATTATGGGGCAAAGCGAGTGTTATAATGTAACAAAGAAATCATGGAGTTTCAAAAAATATTATACTTATGGAGGATTTTGTAATGAATAAGAAATTCGCAATTTGGGTTGTTGGTGGTCTTGTAACCGCTTCTGTGTTTGGTTTAGGTGTCAGCCCTACAATAGCCAGCGCGGCCGAGAAATCACCTCAGGCATGTGAAACTCAGACAAATCAGATGGGTGCTATGATGGGGAACATGAATCCTAAGGCCATGGCTGAAATGATGAAAACACCGGAAATGCAAAAACAGTGTATTGAAATGCTGAAAAACCCCGAAATGCAAAAGGCAATGAAAGATGTTATGAAAACTCCCGAGATGCAAGCGGTTATGAAGCAGATGCTACAACAGGATATGAGTTTTCATCAGATGATGTCTGATTTGGTGAATTCTGTGGACATGAGCAGCGATCACAGCGGCCCAGAGCAGAGTGAGCAATCTTCGGGTGATTCTTCTAACGCCCATAGTGGTCATCATGGATAAGGTCGAGCCACAACAATAAAGAGAGACTTAGCTTCAGGTGGGGGTTTTAACCCCAGCTGAAGTTTAGTCGACCGACTTCCAGGGAAGCCTCTTAAACTCCCACTTTTAGAAGATGGGAGTCTTAGAGCGGGTTTCCATCGGATAAACGACATCGCGCAAGCAGCCCTCCGACTGGTGGAGGGCTGCTTATTCTTGTGCGCCCAGCATGGGCGCTTACTTGTTGGTGAAAGTCCAATACGGGGGTTGATAGTGCCAACCGTTAGCCAAAGGCAAGGGTGTCCATCGTGAGGTGGAATCTGAAGGAAGCTGGAGGCAAAGTCCCGCGCTGACGTACAGAAACTGCATATAAGGCAAATGTGAGCCGGATGAGTTTGCTAAACAAAACGAAATCCAATGCTACCCAAAGCTTACAGTGTAAATGCAGCAGCGATATGGGATGAAAGTTACTGGTCTTAATCGGGGAGATCTGACAGATATATCAAGCAGAGAATGTATTTTCGCCATGATAACCCATGCAGTGATGTGTGGCTGAACTGTCAGAAGTCAGCAGATGTCATAGTACCACGCGGATATATACGCTAGGGAAGGACAGAACGATAGGAGGTTTTAGAATTTTGAAAGACACTTCGAGACATGTTGAAAGCAGACAACTTCAAATCGAAGACTACCTGCAAAAGAATAGGGTGGAACCCGAAGGTATTGCCGGAGTGCCGAATGTCTCGTCTACGTCTGAGAAAGGACAAGACGGTGGCAATGAATATCCCGAAAACCTGCTTGAAAGGATACTTGACCGTAATAACATGAATATAGCATATAAAAGGGTCAAGTC
>NZ_DATMXX010000142.1:0-6673 GCF_035561255.1 Sporomusa sp.
AACTAATAGTATGTTAAAAAACATATTTTGTCAATTGTTTTTTCAGATGCGAATAACCCTATAACAAAAAATAAGCACCTAAAAGGCTCTCGTTGCAGACTCTACCAACATAGGTAATAATAATCGTGGCGAGATTCATGCTTCAATAAATTCTACTAATTCCTTATTGAATTTATCGCGCTGGTCATAGAATAATCCGTGCCCACTATATTTGAAGGGCACCAGCTTGGAGTTTCTTATTCCTTCATGCTGCACAATAGCCAAGGGGAACAGGCAAACTTTATCATGAATGCCATGAAGGATTAAGGTGGGGACATGTATTTTTCCCAGATCAGAGAATAAGCCTTCTTCATCTAACCAGGCATTGGCAATCGCAGCAGTCGACCAGCCTGCCGCCTGTAATCCTAATTGGAAAAACCAGTCTGAGAAAGGCCCTGTAACATGCTGGAAAAAAAATATATTACCAAACCCCTGCAGCATGTTAGGACGGTCATTATAGGTGTCCTGGATGATTTTTTCTACCGTTTCTCTTTCTAAACCATAAGGGAAATGGGGACGCTTAATAAGACTGGGCGCTGCAGATGCAAACAGGGCAAGCTTAGCTACCCCATATCCACTATGACGGGCCATATAACGAATGGTAACAGCCCCGCCTGTAGAGTGGCCTCCAAGAATAATATCCTGTAAATTAAGCTCGTCAATCACGCAGCGAATATCATCTGCCAATTGATCATAGTGGTAGCCTCGCCAAGGCCTGTCAGAATTGCCGAAACCCCTGAGATCAATTCCGATACAGCGATACCCCATTCGGGGAAGCTGATCAAACTGATATTCAAACATCTTATGGCTCGCTGGCCAGCCATGTATAAATAAAATGGTCTTACAGCCTGCAGGATTAATATCCTCCACGTAAATATTAACGTTTGATTCTACTCTAACATAATACCCCATCGAATCACTCCATTATAAAAAACACTCTATAGTGGTAATATATTCACTGGGGATTAAGAATGCGCTGATTCATAAACTTACACTTATAGGCTCCTGATACCGATATATAACCCAATAAATATAAATATCAGCAATGTCTTTATTACGGTAATTACAAAGAGATCATAATATGACTCCCTGTGTGTTAAGCCGCACACTGCCATAACAGTGATGAGCCCTCCATTATGAGGCATAGAATCGAGTCCGCTGGAGGCTAAGGCCGCAAACCGGTGCAGAGCATCTGGTGAAATATTAGCAGCCTGGGCCCAGGCCAGATAATCAGCCCCGAGCATGCCGAGTGCGATTGTTATCCCCCCTGATGCAGACCCGGTAATAGCTGCCATAATATTGACCGTAATAGCCTCAGATACCAGTGGCCCGGCCCCGAACTTAATCTCCATTAAGAAGGTCTTAATTATTTGGAAGCCGGCAAGACTGGCAACCACACTGCCATAACCATATCCTGAAGCGGTATTAAGTACTGCGACAAGTGAGCTGTTTGCCCCACTGTTCAGTGAAGCAGCAATTCCCCCTTTGTTACGAAACTGCTTACGGCCAATGATAATTGCAAGAAGTATGCCTAGAATTAAAGCAATATTTAAAGACCATATTGCCCGTACTTTATCTATATCAGTGCTCAATAGTGATAGTCTCAAAACTTTGAAGGGTAACAGGATATCTTCGTTCCATTGATAGGCCCAAGACCATTTAAATGGGTTACTTAGATATAGGTTAGCTAGCAGTACTAAAATAAGCGGCAGAACAGCCAGCAGTTGATTTGGCAATTGCTGTTCCTTAGTTTTCTCCGGCTCATTCAGTGTATGCAGCCCATAGCCCTCACCCTGCGCCATCGCCTGGCGCTGTCTGTATAACAGCCAGGCCCACCCTAAAACAAAGATGCTTAGCCCGCTAATTACACCGGTTAAAGGCTCAGCCCATGTTGTAGTACCAAAAAAAGCTGTTGGTATAATATTTTGAATTTGTGGTGACCCAGGAAAGGCCCCCATACTAAATGTAAACGTACCCAGCCATAAAGCAGCAGGTATCAAACGTTTTGGAATATCTGCCTCCCGGAAGAGGGCAGCGGCGAACGGATACATAACAAACACAACAACAAAGACGCTGATGCCGCCGTAAGTGAGAGAACCGCACCCAAGCAACACCGCAAGTACTGCATTCTCTTTGCCTAACTTACCAGCAATCGCCCCGGCTATTGCCCGGGCCATACCGCTGTCTTCCATTACTTTAGCAAAAACGGCTCCCAACAGGAAAATAGAAAAATACATTTTGAAGTATTCGGCCGCTTTGGTCATGAAGATTTCAGTATATACAGGCATAAGGCTAAAATTACTGGCTGTTGCCGCCAAAATAGCAAACAATGGCGCAAATAAGATGATGGAGTAACCACGGAAAGCAAAATACATTAGTAAGATCAGACTGAGTAGTATTGTTAATAGTTCCACTAATTATCCCCTTTTCAACATAACATTCGATAAATTAGCCGTCCTCATCCCGACACTTACCGCTCTTAAATCACTTATATACCCTAAAGGGCCCAGGAAAGCCGGGAGTCTAAAACTGGTTAATTATCGGTACTATTATACCATATTACCTTAGGCGTGCTCAGTCCGGGAAACAGTATAGATCTATAATATGCAGATATATCGTTGCTTGATGACCCATGGCCGTTATTCAAATCGAATCTCAGGTATATCCAAGCTTAACAAAATATACATACGTTATGTAAACAGGAGATTTTGATAAATTGTCGAATACCTATTACCTAGTTACCAATACAACAACGAAAGGTGGATGCATGTGAACCTCAATTTTAAAAAGAAAGTCGTTTCAGGCATTATTGCCATTTCGCTTTTAACTACTTCACTTGGGGGTACACTTGTGACCTCCGCATATGCAGCAGAAGCGACTAACGAAGCTATAGCCGACGAAACTGCAGTTAATGTAACTATTCCAGTCAACGAACCTACAGTCAGTGAAACTGCGGTCAAGGAAACTGCAGCCAGTGAAACTGCGGCCGATGAAACTCTAAAGGCTAATAAAACTACTAAAGGCATTCTTGCCGGGATAGTCGCAGTCGGATTGATTTCGGCTCTTTCCAATCATGGCAGTAAGTCTTCAGACAGCTCAAATAAGAGCTCCACACCTTCAACCACTACAGGATCAAGTGGTACAACAACAACTACTTCCGCTACTGATGAGCAGCAAGCGCTAACCCTTCTTAACCAGGACCGCACAAAAAATGGTCTTTCAACCCTAAAATCAAACTCTCAGTTAACTACTCTGGCGCGCAACTATGCCAAAGACATGATTGACCGTAACTATTTTTCACATTACAACCCCGAAGGAAAGTCCCCGTTTGACCGCATGACTGCAGCCGGCATTAGTTATAAAACTGCCGGTGAAAATTTAGCGATCAATACCAGTGTGGCTACTGCCGAAACTGCGTTCATGAACAGTTCAGGCCACCGTGCCAATATTCTCAACTCCGGTTACACGGATGTTGGCGTAGGTGTAGTACGCAACTCCAGTGGACAAGTATATGTGGTTCAGGAGTTTATTAGTAAGTAAGCTTACTATTCTCGTTATCATTGATGACTATTCCTATTCACTTATGGGATTCAGGGATATACCATGTCTTACCTGACAGAGAGGCCGCCTGTGATACATCACAAGCGGCCTCTCTGCCTATTCTGGCGTAAAAATTACATTTATCGCGTTCTTTAAAATCTGTTTCCTAAAATAAACCGATTGATAGCGTCAGCTACTCCCTCGTTGTCATTAGAACTTGTTACATAGTCGGCTTTTTGTTTCACCGTCTCCGAAGCATTTCCCATTGCAATGCCCAAACCGGCATATTCTATCATGGATAAATCATTCTCACTATCACCGATAGTGAGTATCTCTTCACGCTTGAGGCCATAAAAAGCTGCCAGCATTGCAACTGCATTGCCTTTGGAAACCCCTTTACGGGTGATTTCAATATTGTATCTTGAAGAGTCGACGATTTCCAGTTGTGCGATATTTTTTAATTCAGTCCGCAATTCATTAATTAAAGCTATATCTCTATAGATAATCTCACATTTAACAATATTATTTTTTTCTTTATTTAATATCTTTTGCCACTGTTTCCAGGAAAAAATATATTCCATGTCCAGTTTGTTGCTTCTCGTGCCTAATATTTGGGATGCAACATAGAAAAGCTTAAACATAGCATTACCATAATAAAACTTATGGGGAGTACAAAAATAGGGCTTTGTGCGGTGCTTGCGAAATACCTCCAGTAATTCCAGTGATAAGCTTTCACCAAGTACATCCTGGTAGATGACCTTATCAATATCTTTTTCTTTGATGAAAGCCCCGTTTGATGCGATCACCGGTGACTTTACCCCAATAAGATTGGAGAAATATTCAGCATCAGTGTACATTCGTCCTGTACTTATTACGATATGAATACCTTGCTGATGTGCCTGCAGTAGTATTGCTTTCGTTCTATTGGTAACTTTATGCTTACTATTTAAAAGCGTCCCGTCAACATCAATACAGACTAATTTATAGGCCATATTCGTGTCCTTTCTTTAACAAGCTAAGCAATTTCTGCCTCCATCCTCAAAAAGCCCAAAGTTATGTGTCTTATCCTTATTATGTCGGAATTATGATCTCAGATTGTCAGGCACACCTGCCAGATACTGCATTATCAATTCCCCGGTTTTCAACTTATTGGTATTTTTTTCCTGATACATGGCATCATCAGCCTGACGTAAAATCTCACGCACTCTAAGGCCTTTTCCCACACAAGAGCCTTGAGAAATATATAAGGGCAACGCCCCCTTGGTACTTCTATATATTTTGATATTAGTGGCAATATCGTTACGCAGTATATTCATGCACTCTTCTGTAGCATCCCACACTAAAACAGCAAATTCATCACCACCAATTCGCGCCGAAATAATTCTCCGATCATCAAACGAGATCGTTTTTGCCGCGGCCTTTAGTAATGCATCGCCAGCATAATGTCCTAATGAATCATTAATTTTTTTCAAGCCATCCACATCACACATAATAATACCAATGTCCCGGCCAGATGTGGCTATCTGATTAATTTGAATTTCAAAAAAGGATCGGTTGTAGAGACCTGTTCCAGCGTCGTGGTAACTCACATACTCTAGAGTATTCTCCCAGGATTTGCGCTCACTAATGTCAATCATACTTCCACAAACAGCTTTCTTGCCATTGATTGTACAAGTGCTTGCTAGCACATGAACATCAATGGTACAACCATTCTTGTGCAGAATGCGGATCTCATAGTCAGCTTGATCTTTTTCTTCATTAATTCCTTTCCGAACCTGCTCCTGAAATATATCTCTATCATCAGGATACACATATTCAAGAAAACTACTCAACTCTTTCGCTTCTTCCGTAGTATAACCAATCATTTCTTCCAGCTTAGGGTTTAAATAGGTTATCTTTCCATCTAACAGAAAATAAACGCCAACAAGTGAATTCTCCACAAGACTCCGGAATTTACCTTCTGCCTCCAAAAGTAAATTATTCACTTGGTTCATCTCATTTATGGTGATAATCAATTTTTGCGCCATAGAAACAAAAGCTTTATTTAAATACTGTAATTCCTCAGGGGCTTTAGTAAAAGAACCCCCTTGAGATGAAACTACACCATATTCCCCACTTTCTATTTTATTAGCCATTGCTACTAGCGAGAAAACCGGAAGGTTTATTCTTCGAACAAAGGCTGTGAGCAAATAAATTAGAATCGCTACTAAAACAAGATACACCAAACCTAATATGAGAAGTTTTGTGTATAGTGGGGCCAAGATTTCAGCCTCATCTACTTCGGCGATTATAGTCCATTTGGGATTCTCAATTGCCGAGAATGCGCCAAACACACGTTCACCACGAAAATCCATGTATACTGCTGATCCTGATCTACCTTGCATCGCCTGTTCAAATCCGTAAGTGCCTTTTACGTTAAGACGCCCATTAGTGCTTGATATTCCCCGAATGGCAAGATCATTAGTCAGCCGTGTTGGCGTAACCATCATTCCATTACTGTCAACAAGATAGGTTTCGCCTGTTGTACCGAATAGAAACTGCTCCATAGTTTTACTAATTGTGGTTAATTCCACCGATCCAACAATTACTCCTATCACACTGCCATCGTGACCAAAAACAGGCGCAGAAAAAAGCACAAGCGGATTATTTGTGACGCGACCATAAAGAACATCTGTAGTATAGGACTTTCCGCGTATGCTCTGTTTGAAGTACTCCCGGTCTGAAACGTTGGCTCCATCGTATGACCGGCCATTTACATCAATATAAGAAAACCACGAAAACTCTGGATTGTTCCGTAAAAAAGCCTGGATATTCTGCTTAATTACCTCTATATCACCGTCTTGCGTTGACCGGAGCTCGGAGAACGTTGTTACCTTCCCAGCATGATCAGTAAACCAATTCTCGACCATACTCTGTTGAATGCTGATAGTTTGTTCAAAATTTTTTAAAATGTAGTCACGTGTTGTCTTAATTTCTTGTGAAGCAAACACGTAAAAAAACAATGTAAGCACACTAATTGATATCAATAGCAGTAGTCTGGTAAAACCAGGAATTGTGTTATACGAAAACAACTCCTTTATTTTTGCGCAAAAGG
>NZ_DATMXX010000143.1:0-4350 GCF_035561255.1 Sporomusa sp.
GTTAAAATATCATTAGCGATATGAGAGGATGGGATACTGTGGCTAAAATTTATGGGAATTTGACTGAACTAATTGGTAATACGCCCCTTGTCGAGCTGAAAAGCTACTCTGCGAAAAAAGATCTTGGCGGTAAGGTAATTGCTAAACTTGAATACTTTAACCCACTGGGAAGTGTCAAGGACCGCATTGGCTTAGCAATGATTCAAGATGCTGAAGAGAAGGGTCTTATCAATAAGAATACCGTCATCGTAGAGCCAACAAGCGGCAATACTGGTGTTGGCCTGGCGTTTGTCGCCGCTGCCCGTGGGTATAAACTGATTTTAACAATGCCTGAAACCATGAGTATTGAACGTCGTAAACTGGTCAAAGCCCTGGGAGCGCAAATTGAGCTCACTCCAGGCGCTAAAGGGATGAAAGGCGCCATCGCGCGGGCCGAAGAGATTGTTGCTACTACCCCTGATGCCTGGATACCGCAGCAGTTTAAAAATCCGGCTAATCCTGCAATACACCGTAAAACGACTGCTCAGGAAATCTGGAATGATACTGATGGAGAAGTCGACATTGTTGTGGGCGGTGTAGGAACCGGTGGAACGATTACCGGTATTGCCGAAGCCCTTAAAGAACGCAAACCAGGATTAAAAATAGTTGCTGTTGAGCCGGCAGACTCGCCGGTACTCTCTGGCGGCAATCCTGGTCCACATAAAATTCAGGGGATTGGCGCCGGCTTTGTGCCAGATGTATTTAAGCCTGGCCTTATTGACGAAATCATTAAAGTCCAAACAGATGAAGCTTACCAGACTGCCAGAGATGCAGCTGCTACCGAAGGCTTGCTTGTTGGCATATCCAGCGGCGCGGCCCTCTACGCTGCTACAGAATTGGCCAAACGTCCTGAGAATAAAGGGAAAACAATAGTAGTTATTCTGCCTGATACCGGTGAACGGTATCTGTCAACTCCTTTGTTTGGCGAAGAATAATAATCAAGAAGCGCTCTGCAGTATTAACTGCTGAGCGCTTTTTTTACATGCTGGGATAGATATAGGGGCGGGCCGGTTTAGGCACTGATTTGGCGGTGGTAACGTTTACTACCGCCGTATTTTTATTCTGCTGTTTTTCCAGTTGAATTGTGCCTCGAATGGTAAGCCAGGTGTCTGCAGGGTAATCGGTTACCGGATAATTGCATACCAGGCCGTAAGGGGAAGCATCGGCAGAGCAGCAGACGATTACATAACGGGCCAGGGCAAAATGTGCAGGCAGCATAGTGGCGTCCTTTAAAACAAATCCGGTGAGCTCAATTTCCTTGCCGGCATAGTCGTTAGGGAAACTGTTAACCTCAAACATGACTTCGGTAAAGTTAATATCTGTCACCTGGATGAGCTGGGCTTTAGTCAGGGTCTCCGCCAATGGGCGCGGTATATTGGTTAACGCTGCTTCAGTATCACCTGAGAGGCGGAAATTGAGCCCTTTATTGGCAGCGACACTGGCATCAAGACTATTATTGGGCAGCAAGAAAGCCACCAGCAGGGTCAGAATAAACGGAAGTAAGCTGCCATTATGACTATGACCGCAGCAACTGGTGTGGCTATGCACACTGGGTTTATGAATAATCTGTGTTGCCTGCACAACGCTCATGGCTAAGAGCAAGTAGGCCGACAGCTCTGTTAATGGTTTGAAGCGGGGATTAATAAATAGCGCCAGTTCGCCTGTTTGGGCCAACCATGCCAATAGCAGAAAAAAACCGGTTAAAATCATTGTTTTTATAACAGCTGTAATCGATATAGCACGGGCTTTCATAGCAGCACCCCCTGCAATAGAATGTGTAAAAGATAAGCACTTATAAAACACAACAGGCTGGTAAGCAAAACTAAGGTTAACACTAGCCGTGGACGAAATGTATGGCATAACATGAAGGTGTTTTTGAGATCGATCATAGGCCCGAAGGTCATGAAGGACAGTAAAGACGCGATTGTAAAAGAGCCGCTAAACGAGGCGGCGATAAAGGCATCAGAGGTCGAACAAATAGATACAAAGAAAGCAAACACCATCATAACAGCTATTGAAAGAGTCGGGTCTTGCCCAACACTAGTCATAATTGTATGAGGGATAAAGGTTTGGGCAATTGAACTAAGTAATGCGCCGAAGATCAGATAACGGCCCATCTCAAAGAATTCATTACACGAATCAGACAGGACATTTAAACAGCGGTTATACCATGAGGATTGGCAATCAGCACCATGATTACACCCGCAGGGGTGCTCATAATCTTGTAAAGCAGCCTGGCTTCGCAGCTCCGGGCTGCGAAAAATGTTACCCAAACATAAAGCAGTGCAGATGGCAACAAGTAACGCCATACCCAGGCGGAGCCACATAATGGCCGGTGAGTTAAAGGCAAAGGAGGTTGCTGAGGCTACAACCGGATTGACAATAGGCGCAGTCAGCATAAAGGCGACTGCTGCAGGCAGCGGGACCCCCTTTTTTATCAATCTGCGGGCAATTGGTACAATACCGCAGTCGCAGACTGGAAACAGTACACCAATGAAGCAGGCAGGGAGGATGCTGTAGAGCTTGTTTTTTGGCAATAACCGCGCAATCAGTTGTTCAGAAACCAGTTGATTAATAAGTGCGGAAATAAATACCCCTACAAGAATAAACGGCAGTGCTTCAATGATAATGCTCAAAAAAATCATCTTGACGTTCATTAGGTCATTCCAGGTAACTTTTTCTAGGAATGGCATATTCTTCACTCTCCCAAGCAAAATGCTACTACACTATAATATTTATACCAGACATTTACAATTATGATTAAAAGTAGTATAATTGTAAATAGTAATATTATTATTTAAGAGGTAACGCATATGGAGAAGTGGATTGCTGCCCTGCGGGCACAGGGGCATAAGGTTACGCCGCAACGCCGTGTTGTGATTGAGGCCTTGAAGCAGGGTGATAAGTTCACCACAGCCCAAAAAGTATTAGAAGCGGTGCGACAAAAATTCCCCGAGATGAGTCTGGACACTGTTTATCGCAATTTGAGCCTCTTGGTTGAGATGGGATTGGTTCATGAGGTGCGCACTAAGGGACGGGATGGCAATGTGTATGAGATTGCGGTAAACGGCCATCACCATCACACCGTGTGTTTACAGTGCGGCAAAGCAGAATGCCTGGATTTTTGTCCCATCCACGAGCCGGATTTGGCAAGGGCAGAGGCTGGCGGCTTTAAGATCACTGCTCACTCCCTGGAGTTCTACGGATATTGTGCAGATTGCCGCAAAATTGGTTAATTTTTTACGTATGAGGAGGTTTTTCATGAGACACATAACGAGAATAGGTCTGGTGTTATTGCTGTGCGCTGCTGTATTAGTAACGCTGGCCGGCTGTGGCACTAAGACAAAATCCACCCAGTCGGCCCCTGATAAGCTTAAAGTTTTCGCAACCGTATATCCTGTTTATGATTTTGCCCGCCAGGTGGGAGGCGATAAGATTGAGGTAGCTATGCTGATGCCTCCAGGCGCTGAACCGCATGACTGGGAACCAACTGCCCAGGATATTGTGAAAATTAAGTCAGCTAAATTAGTGCTCTATCATGGCGCCGGGCTTGAACCGGTGGATAAGCTGCTAAGTAAAGATGTATTAGCCACAGTGAAAGCTGTAGAGGTTAGCAAAGGAATCCCGTTACTTGCCGGTGAGGAAGACGAGGATGAAGACGAAGCGAGCCACCAGCAGCATGACAAGGATAAACAAACAGATCAGCACAAGCATGAGTCTGAAACAGATCCTCATGTCTGGCTGGATCCGGTATATGCCCAGCAGGAGGTAAAAGCCATTGCCGAGGCATTAAGTGAGGTTGATCCGGCGAATAAAGACTATTATCAAAAGAATGCGGAACGCTTTATTCAGGAATTGGTCAAACTCGACAGTGACTATCAAACCACCCTGTCTAAAGCAGGACGGCGCGATATCATTACCACCCATATCGCCTTCGGTTACCTGGCTAAGCGCTATAATCTTGAGCAGATTGGCATTATGGGCTTAGCGCCAGATAGCGAACCTACTGCTGATAAGATGGCAAAGGTAGTTGATTTTTGCCGCACCCATCAGGTTAAATACATATTTTTCGAAACATTGGTCAGCCCCAAACTGGCCGACACCATTGCCAAAGAAACCGGAGCAGGCCTCTTAGTGCTCAATCCGGTGGAAAACCTGACTGCAGAAGAAATGAAACAAGGCAAAGATTATTTATCGGTTATGCGCGAGAATTTGGCCAATTTGGAGAAGGCGTTACAAAAATAATAACAAATAATCATTTATGCCCCAATAGAACAAGGCTTCCCGATCTTTGATCAGGAAGCCTTGTTC
>NZ_DATMXX010000144.1:0-11044 GCF_035561255.1 Sporomusa sp.
AATCAAGTGAGACCTGAGGCATCAGGCTAACTGCCGCCAATAAATGCTCCTGGGCGTCAGGTGCCATTTTCACCTTTAGTTCGGCAAGCCGTTCTAGCAGCCAAGCACGCAAATCCTTGCCCTTTATTGGCGCTACTTCCAAAACTACACCATTTTTCTCAAGGGATTTATACAACTTCCGGCGTTTATCAGCTTTATCAGTTGTAATAAACACAATATGACTATAAGCAGGCATATTACCAAATAGGTTTAGCAGACGTTCAGTTGAAGGATCGGCTTTATCAGGTACCTCCTCAGTGCCGCTCTTGCGTCCGGCACTGAACAAAGCCGTGTTGCGGACAATAATCAGGTTTTTACCGCCCATAAAGGGTATTGTTTCAATCGTATTGACCAATTCTGCCACAGGTGGATCAGACTCAAACACAATAAGGTTCATATCCCGGTCCTCAGGCGCTACAACAGCGTTAATTAATGCCTGCTCCACCTGCCGGGCATGATATGTTTCCTCACCATAGATAAGGTAAGAAGGAGCAATTTTGCTCTGCTTAAGGGATGTCATTACCGCTTTATAATCCATATGTCACCATTCTTAATTATTATTTAATATAAGTATCTACTGCTATGTCTTTGCCATCAGATCGAAAAACTATGGCTCCCATCTTATCTGTACGATATATCAGTGTTTCTATGGCCATTAGCCGTTTTAGTGTCTCCTGATGGGGATGCCCAAACCGGTTGCCGTAACCAACAGAAATAACGGCAAATTTCGGTGAAATCGCCTCTAGAAACGGTACAGTACTTGATGTTTTAGAACCATGATGACCGACCTTTAACACCGTACAAGGCAAAACACCATGGGTTAGCAGCGTGGCCTCCCCCGGAGCTTCCAAATCCCCGGTAATAAGAAAGCTGTGCTGGCCATAGCTTATTCGAATCACGCTGGACACTTCGTTACCAGAGATTGCATGGCGGTTAGCCTCAGCGTCGCCAACAGAGTGGTCAATGCTAAATAATACACCATCAAGCCAAAAGCTCTGACCAGTATATGCAGGAATAATAGTAATTGCGGGCTTGGTGTGAAGTAGCGCTTGCACGGCCGGCGAATACGCTTCCCGCGCCACCATAACATTATTAATTCTAATATCACCTGCCACGCCGGCTGCCCCACCAGCATGATCCTGATGTCCGTGAGTCAAAATTAAATAATCAACAGCAGTTACGCCATAATGTTTAAGGTATGGAGCGACTACCCGCTCCCCAATATCAAAACCAGAACTACCAAAACTGCCTCCAGTATCTACCAGAACTGCCTTGCCGTGCGGGGTAACCACCAATGTTGCATCCCCTTGTCCCACATCAATAAAGTGTACAGCCAAAGGCCTTGGATACCATACGCATATTACCATCATCCCGGCAACTAGTATTGCAGTAAGAGCGCATCGCTGCGGATATTGCTCAATAAGCTGCCCAGGTCCGCAAATATGAAACGGTCGCCAGCCATAGACCCAGGCTAGCAGCAAATAATAGCAGGCACTGCCTGCAAGCCCCACAGAGGGTATGTAAACAGAACTGTAGGGTACTGCTGCCAGTAGTGCAGTAATTATCATAACCGATCCTATTAGCAGACTACTAATGACAAATATTATATTCCCCATCCCCGGCAAAACAGTATAGATAACAACCCCTGCCAAACCAAGTATTATCACCAGTTCAATAATGGGCAGCACAAGGATATTAGCAACAACAGAGACTAACGGAAGATTGTTAAAATACCAGGCAATCAGCGGCAATACGCCAAGCTGAGCACTCAAGGTCACGGCCAACGGTCCTAATAGCCAGGCTGGCACTTGGGGCATACGGTCTAACGTCCGCTGGTATAAAAACACCAGACCGGCTGTAGCCCCAAAAGACAACTGAAAACTGATATCATAAAGCAACAACGGCTGGTGAACAAGCATTCCCAGTCCTGTAACAGATAAGGCAGCAGGTGCATAGTTTTCCCGGCCAATCACCACGGCGATCAAGCTAATTAAACCCATAACAGCTGAGCGTATTACCGGTGGTGTAAGCCCACTCATGACCGCATACAGAATGATGACCAAGGCTGCTAAGATTGCCGTCGTCAAAGAACCTAACCGCAACCAGTTGCCAAGCCACCTTATCAGACCTGCCACAAGGGCGATATGCGCGCCTGAAACCGATAAAATGTGGATCAGGCCAGTTGTTGCAAAATTATCAAGTACATTTTTATTGATGCCTTGATATCCGCCAAATAGCACTGCTGTTAAAATAGCAGCATCGTTTACCGGCATTACCTTTTGTAATGCATTAACAATTCCCTGTTGCCAGTTAGCAAGCATTACATGCCAGGAATATGAACTATTTAACGCGATAATCTTGATAGTTTGCCCTGGTACCGACAGACGGGCAGTAATGCTCTGGCGCTTGAAAACAGCTGTGCTATCTATCTGTCCCGGATTATTATAGCCATGTAACTCCCGGATCTTTCCATGAACAGCTATTCTGTCACCATAGGCTGCCGGCTTGAACCCCTGTTCTTTATATTGGGCGCTGATCCAAACTTTGCCACTAGCCTGTACGTATGATTGCCAATTTTCCGGTCTTACTTTTTCAACGCCGACCACATATCGTACCTGCCAATGTTGCGGCTCAGTTTCTATTACCTCCGGAACCATATCAACACAGCCTTCAACAATAGCTGTTTGTCCGATATAGTGGCTGATGTCATCGGGATATACTATCCTATCCTGGGTGTAATAAATCATCCCGGCAATAAAAAACAGGCCGATAAGCGGCCAAAGAGCCTGATGGCAATTAATGCGAACACGCCCTATAGCTGCCATCAGCAACACGATAGCCAGAGCAGTAAGAATCGAGATATTCCAGCTATATAATCCAGCTTGCCAAATGCCTGTTGCAAAAGCAGCACAGGTAAATACAAGGATATTATTTAGTTGCTCCATAATTATAGTGAGATTTTATCTTTAAATTGATTATATTTAGACTCACCAATGCCTGGTACATTTTTGATATCGGTAAGGTCTTTAAACGCTCCATTTGTCGTACGGTATTCGATAATACGTTCAGCCAGAGCCGGTCCAATACCAGGCAGCTTATCCAAATCAACTTTTGAAGCTGTATTTATATTTATCCGGTCACCGGTAGTGCTGGTAACACTACTGCCAGCTGGAACACCTGGGGTGCTTACAGCAGTAACTGCATAAGGAACATTGACTTGCATTTCATCTTTTAGTTGCAGGGCCAGATTAATTCTAGCAGCATCTGCCCCTGGTGAAAACCCTCCTGCTATAGCAACCGCATCAACCACCCGGCTGCCATGAGACAGTTTATACACACCTGGTTTAATAACACCACCACTAACATAAACGACAACATCGCTGCCTGTTCCATGAGCCGTGGTTGTATTTGCCGTTGTCGCATTCCCCGGCGGAGGTAATACAGTTACCCGAGCCTGATCATCAACACTTTTTTGCCAAAAACCCTGAAAACTATAGGCCAAGATCCCGCATGCCAGCACAATAATAA
This sequence comes from Sporomusa sp., assembly GCF_035561255.1. GTDB lineage: Bacteria > Bacillota > Negativicutes > Sporomusales > Sporomusaceae > Sporomusa. The sequence goes on from NZ_DATMXX010000144.1 coordinate 3,568, forward strand.
TAATTAGCTTTTTCTGCAGAATTCCCATAACCCATACCCCGCATTTATACTTTTGAATTATACTTCAACATATGGAAGCAATATCCTGCTCTGTTTTTAATTTTATGGTACAAACTAAAACCGCCGGATTTCAGTTAACCAGCATATATTTCAGGGTTTACAATTAAGTTTCAAAGGTGTAATATACTAATCATATAGTAAACCGTACATATAATCCAGGTTAACAATAGTAAGGAGAGCAATCATGGACGCAAAACATATTGTTAAGCTCGGCGAAATGGTGCTGGATGGCTATCGTGTCACTACAGCAGATGCCCTGTCCTTAACGCCGATCGCGGAAGAGGATATTCCACTGCTTGGGGCTTATGCCAATAAGATACGTGCTAAATTTTCCGGAACATCTGTTGAAATGTGCGGCGTAATAAACGCCCGCTCTGGCAGCTGCACTGAAGACTGCAAGTTTTGCGCCCAGTCAGTTTACCACCACACAAGCTGTTCCCCATTTCCTCTAATCACACACAATAAAGCCTTAGAACAAATTGAACAACTCAGTAGAGACGGTGCCTGTCGAGCCAGTCTTGTCACCAGCGGTAAAGGCATGGAAACTGACCCTGATTTCAAGCCGATTGTCTCACTCATCCAATACGTCAATAAGCAATCAGCTGTTGGTATCTGTGCAAACTTAGGGACTGTCAGTTTTGACCAAGCCTTATTATTGGCGCGAGCGGGCGTTAAAAGGTATGCCCATAATCTTGAAACCAGCGAACGCTTTTATCCTGAAGTATGCACCACCCATTCCTATCAGGAACGCTTTAACACCCTGCTAGCTGCAAAAAACGCCGGACTTGAGCTTTGTTCAGGCGGAATTATTGGGCTTGGTGAAACCTGGGAAGACCGCATTAGTTTAGCTGTAACCCTTAGAGAATTAGATGTTGATTCCATCCCGATTAACATCCTTAATCCGATACCAGGTACTTCACTAGAGTCGCAAACACCGTTATCACCGCTGGAAATCCTTAAAACATTCGCCATCTTCCGCTTCATTCTACCTGCTAAAGTGATCCGTCCTGCAGGCGGCCGCGAAGTAAACCTCAGAGATATGCAGGGCACTATTATGCTCTCAGGAGCTAACGGACTGATTGTCGGTAATTATCTAACCTTTAACGGACGCGATACAGCTAAGGATTTTACAATGGTCTATGATGCCGGATTAAACCCGGGACCGAAAAATTAACTGGAGGAAAAAATGAGTTACAATTTAATTTTTGAACTAGGAACAAAGGTTTTAAATCAAGAACCGCTTACCTTTGAAGAAGCCATGAAACTTACCCAAATTGATGAATCAGATATTCCGATTCTTTTGGGAGTTGCCAATAAAGTCCGCATCACGTTTACAGGCAACCAAATAGATACCTGTGAAATTGTCAATGCCCGTTCAGGATCATGCTCTGAGGACTGCAAATTCTGCGCACAATCCGCGCATCACGATGTCAAAATAGATACTTATCCGCTAATGAGCCAAGATCAAATCCTGCAAGCAGCCAAAAGGGCAGAATCCCATGGCGCTTATCGATTTTGCATTGTAACTGCTGGTTGCGGTATGAAAAATGATCCTGATTTCGAGAGAATTACCGAATCAATCAAGCAAATAGGCAGCGAGACCGCTTTGGAGCGGTGTTGTTCACTTGGAATATTAAGCCCTGATCATGTTAAAGGGTTAAAAGCAGCAGGAATTACCCGTTACCATCACAACCTCGAAACAAGCAAAAGTTTCTTTGATAAAATATGTACTACTCATACATATGATGAGCGGATAGAAACTATAAAAAATGTCAAAGCTGAAGGCCTTGAGGTCTGTTCCGGGGGTATTATCGGTCTTGGCGAAAATTGGGAACAGAGAGTCGAACTCGCATTCGCCCTCAGAGATCTTGATGTCGACTCAGTACCTATAAATGTCTTAAACCCTGTAAAAGGTACTGCACTTGAGGGTCAAAGCCCGTTAAAACCAATGGAAGTCCTGCAGGCATTTGCAATATTCAGGATGATATTGCCTAATAAAATTCTTCGCTATGCCGGCGGACGCGAACAAGCTCTTGGCGAACTTGTTCCTCTGGGATTCCTGTCAGGAATCAACGGCATGCTGATTGGCAACTATCTTACCACAACAGGGCGTGGTGCCACGGCAGATCTTGATACTGTCCGCAAATTAGGACTTAAGCCTATTGCGGAATAAAATAATCTAATGAATAAAACTGATAAGACGAGAGCACCTATTACAGGATGCTCTCGTCTTATCTATTAGAGACCGCTTAGTAATTGAGCTAAGACTTTATATTTCACATCGCGAAGAGCCTGATCATAGTCAACAATATACCATTCGCCGTCAATTTTTTCCAAACCGACAGGTTTAATCTCAAAACCGAGAGAGTTTTGCTCCTGCTGTAAGGTAGCAACGGTTGCAACATAATTACCCTGTTGAGCCACTTTTTTTACGGAGAGTAAATTAGAGTTTTTAATAGAAGAACTACTTTGCCCGGTAACAAATTTTAACACTGTCTTCGTATCACTAACAGACGCCGGAGATACATAGAGCGCAGCCTCATTCATCCGATTACCTTTTGCTGCATCAAAAAAGGTATGTACCACTTCTTCTGGTGACAAACCTGATTGACGCGTAAGATCAGCGCCCCCACCACACCCTGCTGTAACAAGCAAAGCCATGATAAGTACCGCAAATAAGACAAATTTGTTTCTCATAATTAGTTTACTTCAACCCCTTTCGTGACATTATGGTAACTAGATATCTGTATTATATCATACAGCTCCCAAGTTTACATACGGTTATTTCTGTTAATTACTATCTATCATTAAATGAAATGGAAAATCAGCTAATAATATAGGCTGTAATGTGGCGACGCCCATAGTTAAAGGCTTCATCTACTGTTTCCATAGCCAGATCTATCCTATGACCTTGGATTGCGCCACCGATATCATCTGCAATCGCATAACCATACTCTGGAACATAGAGCTTAGTACCTAATGGAATAATATCCGGATCTACCGCCACCAGACCCCTGCGCAGGAAATTCCCCCGATAAGTAAAGTCAGTGCAGCCCTCATCATAACGGGTATACGCAGTAGATTCAAGCAGAATCGGACGCCAATTTCCCGGGATATCCGGTTCATACTTTGGATTATCTTGTCGGAGCGGTTTATCAAGGGCAGGTTTAACATTCTTAATCTTTTGTGGCGACTTAGCTTTATCCTTACTCAACTGCGCCTTGTTTTTAGGAGGCTTATATTTCTTCAACGCAGCTAATGTTTTGCTGCCAACAATTCCATCAACAGCTAATTTGGAGGTCTCTTGAAATCGTTTTACTGCCATGTATGTTGCCTTACCAAATATACCATCTGCTTTTCCTTGTAAAAAACCAGCTTTAATTAGCTGCGCTTGTACCTTTTTTACGTCATCTCCCTTCATTCCATAACGGACAATAATTTTGCTGCTTACCGCCTTATTAAGCGGCTTATTGGTTGCTGCCAAAGCGTCAACCGGGTGAAAACAAATGGCCAGCGTTACTAAAGAGAGAATGAGTTTTTTATACATTGTTTCACCTCATTATGTCATTCTATTCTAGTTATACCATAAATTATGTTAAATGGAATGGGATAAAAGCACTATTTATTCTGGTAAGTTATGGAGATAAAAAAACCTCTGCTCCCTAACCGTAGGTTGGAAGCAGAGGCTGCCTGTATCATTGCCAGCGAAAATAATAATAGGCAAACAGGTTTAAAATAAAAAGAAACGGTATTCCTATTACGAAACTTCTGTGTTTAGTCTTATGACGAAATCTATACATTCCACTCCAGATTCCGATAGCCCCAAAACAAAATGCACACAGAAACAGCGTACGTTCGCTGATGCGTTGCCCATGTTTCCGGGCCTGGTTTTTATCTACCATCATTAAACCAAATGTGAGTACATTCCAAAGTAGTACCAGTAATCCAATATCTATGCCTATACCGCTAATATGACCAACCCCCAGCTTACTACTACCTTTGCAGCTCTTTTGTAAAAGCAATTAATTTATTAGTTACGGCCACATCACCCATACCAAATATGTGCAGCCCATCCACGTGCCGGTGAACTTGTCTGATAAGCTCACATGCTACCTCAAACCCGCTTTTCCCCTGCTCCATTTCAGTAAGAATGTCCGCAGGAACAGTCACTCCAGCGACATTCTTATTGACAAACTCGGCCATCTTAAGACTTTTTAACGGCATTAAGCCTAACAAAACCGGTTTACCAAAAGCTTTAGCTTTATTGAGAAACTTTTGCGCCTGTTCTGCATCATAAATGGGCTGAGTCTGGAAAAAATCAGCTCCGGCATTTATTTTTTTCAACATATTATCGATTTCAGCTTCTAAATTGACCGCTGCGGGGGTTGCTGTAGCCGCTACAGTAAACTGTGTTTGACCCTTAAAGGCCACCCCGTTAGCGTCCAGCCCCTGGTTAAAGCTGTTTATAACCTCAATCAACCTGGCGGTATTATAATCATAAACTGCCTTTGATTGATAAGGGCCATGCTGTGGACCATCCCCAGTTGTAGGTAACAAGTAGCGAATCCCTAAGGTGTGGGCTCCCAGCAAATCAGCCTGAGTGCCCAACAAGCTGCGATCGCGGCAAGTATAATGCGGAATCGTTTCTATACCAGTCTCCTGCTGAATAACAGCAGCTGCCATTATTGAGTTCATTCGTAGTCTGGCATTCGGACAATCATGGATATTGATTGCATCCAAACCGCTATACTCCCTGGCTTTGACAATACTTTCGTTAATGTCTGTGCCATTTATACCGCCAAGTTCGGTGGTAAAAACAAAAGACTTACCCAGTTTGTTGATCAACATTTTATGAATTCCTCCCCAAAGTAATTATAGTATTATTCCATAAAAGGGAGCCAGTTCCTTTTATTTCATCCTTTTGCTTAGCCAACAACTTCTCAGCCCCAAAGGCAGAGTCTGCAACTCTGCCTTTGGGCCTTAACACTTTTTGAATATTATTTGGGCAGATGGTATGGAATCGTAGTTACAACAACCCTTTCTTTTAAAATAAGTATTGTTCTAAGAATCCAGCCTGTTTGGTTATGGAGTAGTCGATGCCACCATTTTTTGGTCTCAAACTCCGGTATCAGTACAGTTATATAGTCTTCCGGGGCTTTTTTTGATTGCATTTCCTCAACATAGGAGATTAAGGGCTGCATAATCAACCGGTAGGGAGATTGAATAGTAACTAGTTCAACACCCGGATTCCACACATCCCATTTATTCTTAACCCGTTGCGCGGACTCTTCATCACTAGCTATATGTAGCGCGATTATATTATCGCCAATTGTTTTGGCGTATTCTAACGTCTCAAAAACCACACGTGTAGGAGTCGAAACAGGAACAATAACGGTGTTTTTCCTTTCATTTTTTGGCCTGCTATACTCAATATCCTCCAGTGGGAGGTGTAACTGTTCAGCCATGTCATTGTAATGTGCTCTTATCTGTTTAAAAATATAAATCATTACAGGGATAAAAATTAGAATAATCCAGGCTCCATGAATAAATTTCGTTACAGTAATAATCAATACTACAAGGCCGGTAACAAATGCCCCAATTCCATTTATTAACGCGCGTAAACGCCACCCTCGCCGTTTTTCGCGAAACCAATGCACAATCATACCTGTTTGAGCAATTGTAAATGATACGAAAACCCCAATTGCATAGAGTGATATCAAATGGTCTGTATTTCCATGATACATAATAATCAGAATTGCTGCAGCCAATGTTAATAATATAATACCGTTTGAATAGGTAAGACGCTCACCACGCGCAGCTAAATACCGAGGCATATAGCCATCTTTCGCCACGATTGACAATAGTATTGGCAGGCCATTATAGGCTGTATTAGCAGCTAAATATAAAACCAGCATGGTCGTAACCTGAATATAGAAATACATTGGGCTACGCTCAAAGATGGCCTCTGCTAACTGTGATAATGCAGTCACACTATGTTCAGGCAATATATGATAATGCATAATCAAAAAAGTTATCCCGATAAACATAAAACCAAGGATACCAGCCATCCAATAGGTTGTAGCAACTGCATTGCGGGCAGCTGGTTTTTGAAACATCGGGACACTGTCGGCTATAGCTTCAATACCGGTCATTGAGCTGCACCCATTGGCAAAGGCTCTTAAAATGAGAAACAATATGGTCCAGTCTAATTGCTGCTGCGCTAAAGATTCTGACGGAATCACTACTGGCGACTGAATTGCCTGATATATTCCCACCACCAATAATCCCAAAATCCCAAACAAAAAGGCGTACGTCGGGTAAACAAAAGCATTTGACGACTCCCTGACCCCCCGCAGATTTAGTAACATTAGAACACCAAATAAAATACACAGGTCAACAACTACCTCGTTGCCGATTAGCCTTGGAAAAGCGGAAACAATCGCAGCAGTCCCCGCCGACACACTTACTGCAGCGGTTAGTACATAATCTGCGAAAACTGCTGCAGCAGCAATAAGCGCAGGCATTTCTCCCAGATTTTTCTTAGCCACCGCATACGCTCCACCACCGCCCGGATTCGCTTTAGCTACCTGAACATAAGATATAGCTACAATCATTAATAATCCCAGAATTGAAATGGCGACAGGTCCGATAAATCCATACGCGACTACTTGTGCTGCAACCAAGGTTAACATGATCTGCTCAGGGCCATAGGCCACCGAAGACAATGCATCTGAAGAAAATATTGATAGAGCCTTCCACTTGGGAAGTCTTTCATGGGCTAACTCTGTGTTATGAAGCGGTCTGCCAATTAGGAACCGCCTTATTACTCTCATCATTTGTCGATCTGCCTCCGTCTGCTATCCAGATTACTGTCTATTTATTATTGTCTTTACTACCTTCCACTTGGCATGGCCCCCTACAAATATTTACCTCCAGCTAAACGGTCAACAAAAAACGGCACAAGAAAACAGTAGGTAAGCCTATCCACTTACCGCTGAATCCTATGCCGGTCTACTAAACACCCAAGCGCCAACGCAGCCTCTGTGTTCTGTCCCCCAGTTATCTATTTAGTTTGCAAGGACAGAAAACCCCTTAGAAATTCTAAGTCTTTTCCTGTTCCTTGTTTAACTCTTTATGCGATACCCTGTATTATCCAGAATACATTTTCAGAAAAAAAAGAAGACCCACAAGGTCTTGCGACCCCTTGCATTGGCCTACGAAGTTAGCTGACGGGTAGGATGGCAAGAGATAAAACATCCCTTCTGCCAGATGGCAGAATAAACCCCCTGATTTGGGTCCTCCGCTTCCGTTTCCGGAACTCGACCTTCCTTTATTATTTAATTGCAAATATTTTACTAAATAAAATATGGCCTGTAAGTCATTAGAAGTACACTGATAATTTCAGGAACTGATAGCA
>NZ_DATMXX010000145.1:0-8827 GCF_035561255.1 Sporomusa sp.
GTCCTGGCATGCTTCTTATCTTTATCGCAGACCTCTGTTCATTTATTTATATTGTCCACCTATACAGGAAATTCAAAACCGCTACGCGAATAATGTCGAATATGTCTTTTTTAATTACTTGTACTTAGAAATATTCACTGCCGGAGGTGAACTATGAACTTGAATGACATATCTATTCCGCCTGCGTTTTTTTCAACAATACAGCTTTTATTCTCAACAATATCGGTCGTATTATTATTTTTATTATTTATGATAAGACGTAATACCCCTAACACACTCTGGCTGTTAGGCTGGTTATTTAATCTGCTTGCCGATATCCTTGAGCTTGGTTTTATCCAAGCAGACCAAACTACCATTACCTTCACTTGCCTGGCCACAAAACTACTCAGCTGTTATCTTATTTTGGCGGGCTTTTTAATACACAAGAACTATAATAAGGCCTGCAGAATAATTCCAATAATTTGTCTGATTTGGTTCACACTAGGTTTTCTCTTTCTCGCTCCCAACCAGGTCACTATTCTCTTGCCATCGGCATTCTTATTGGCTGTATACGGCTCTATTGCCTATAATAATATATTAATACAAACAAAAAATCTCTTTCCAATACTCATAACTGTCGCTGCTATGACCGTCTGGGGATTTCTAAATCTGATCAGCTTACTAACCAACCAAGCGGACGGGTATTGGGCCTGGATATGGATATACCGTATGGCCAGTCTTGCTCAGCTGGTTTGTGCCATTGCAATTTTTCGAAGCTATCTGCAGGAAATCGCAGTAGTTTCTCAAGCCGATGTGTTATTGCGCACCCTTGTTGAAAAAACTGACTGTATCGTGTACTCACTTCATCTTTTTCCAACAAAATTAGATTACGTCAGTCCAGGAGTTGAAGCTATGACCGGTTATTCACCGAATGATTTTTACAAAAACCACATGCTAAGTATTCGCATTATTCATCATGATGACCGGCAAGATTTTTTGTCTTTTTCCCGCACGATTGTAAAATCTCCGGGAAAACCAATGATTACACGAATTTGGCGTAAAAACTCCGCGATGATTTGGATCGAACATATTAATCTGCCGACATTTAACGAAAGTGGTGACTTGATTAAAATAAACGGAATTGCGCGTAATATAACCCACGAAAAACAATTAGAAGCACGTAATGATCTTTTAAAAGAAGTGGCACTGATGGTAATGGAGGATAAACCCCTCACAACAATTCTTTCTCACATCTGCAACAAGCTCGTCGACATTTACGGGTTTAATTTTGCCTGGATTGGTTTAAAGGAGTATGACGGCACTGTCAGCATTAGCGCAGTGGAGGGGGTTCAAAACCCGCTTATTCGCATACGTGAACTGAAAATCCGCTGGGACGATTCTCCGGAAGGGCAAGGAGTCGCCGGCAGGGTTATTCGCAACGGAAAAACCGTAATTGTCGATGTTAAGAAAGCCAACTTTCGGATCCAACCTTGGTTAGACAGATTAGTTGCCCGCAAAATACGTTCTGTTGCGGCATTTCCCCTGAAAACGAGAGGTAATACTCTGGGGGCACTGGTAATCTACTCCAACTACCAGTATCTTTTTAGTAACAGGGTAGTCTGTGAAATCGAATCGTTTGCCGAGCAAATCGCGCTGACCATTAATGATGCCATTAAAAAGCAGCAGCTCCAGTTGATTACCACAGGACTGCGTTCAACAACTAATGCAATTCTTATTACCGACCGGAACTTTGTCATTGAATGGAATAACCCGGCTTTTAACGACTTGACTCAATCAGATTATCAATCTGTTTTAAAATTGCATTTTCCGGCCACAATTAAACTTTTTAATCATGCTGCCGAAATATTTACCGAAATTCAGTCTGTCGCCTTAACCGGCTTAGCCTATGTAAATGAGTTTTCTTTATATAAACGGGATGGTTCACTAGCACCATTCGAAATTGCAGTCACACCGGTAAAAAACGACATGGAGGAGACCACTCACTTTATTATTGGCTTCCACGATCTTACACAACGGAAACAGGCGGAATCTGTACTGCAACGTTATCAATTCCTTTATCAGCGAACCAATGATATCATTCTTATTTCCCGCCCTGACGGACTCATTATCGAAGCTAATCCCGCGGCGGAAAATGCGTATGGCTATACACGCGGCCAGTTGCTTACCATGCGAATCAGTTCTTCTTTTGAGCCAGAACAAGCTGGCTCCACTCCAGTTCACTCATTTACTCCAATTATAGCCTCGCCGGAGGGCTATTTGTTAGAAACGGAACACCACCGGCGGGATGGCTCAGCCTTCCCGGTAGAAGTAAGTTCCGTATGTGTACCGATTGAGGCAAAAATAGTTATTTTCAGCACTATCCGTGACATTACTGACCGTAAACAGGCAGAATTGCATAAGCTGCAAGCTAAAGAAACACTCGCCCAAGCTGAGAAGTTAACTTCGTTGGGCAGAATGGCGGCCAGCATTTCTCATGAAATTAACCAACCGTTAAACACGATAAAAGTAATCGCCGATGGCATTCAATTTTGGCAACGAAAAGGAATCGAATCCGAAACACCGGCTCTGCTCCATGCAATCGGCGATATTTCCATCCAAGCCGACAAAATCGACAAAATCATCAAGCACGTCCGTGGCTTTCTTCATAGTAAAAATTCATCGCTGCGGGTGCCTTGCGAGTTAAATAGCATCATTGATTCTGTTTTAAACTTATTGGTAACCGAGTTAGCCTCTCACAATATTCAAATTCAAAAGAATCTGGTAGCTGATCTCCCACCTGTTTTCGCGACTCCTACCGGACTTGAGGAAATTGTCATTAATTTAGTGATGAATGCTTTTCATGCCCTGCAGTCAGTTGAGCAAGAAGATAAGCAAATTACTATCTCTACTTCAATTAGTGACTGTATTACAATTGTGGTGTCAGATAACGGCCCTGGAATAGCTGATGATATTAAAGATCAACTATTTGAACCTTTCTTTAGCACCAACGCCTCCGGCGACGGAATGGGGCTGGGTCTGGCGATCATTAAGTCAATTATCCTTTCTTACAACGGAACCATTTATGCAGTAAACAATGACCGGGGAGGAGCCACCTTCCGGGTGGAATTGCCTATCCATCAACAAAATGAGGATGCAACCGTAAATGCGGCTTGCTTAAAGAGTGAAAGAGAGCAATAAGCACGTAGAATTCTCAACTTGGTCGAAGTAAACACAGGAGGTTATAAGGTGAATATTTTGCTTGTGGATGATGATAAAACCGGCCGGGAATGGATTGCAATGTTTTTGCGCCAGCTTGGCCACCATGTTTTGGAATGCGCCAATGGCGAAGAAGCTTTAGCAGCATTCAAAACAATGGATTTTGGCATGGTACTTTCCGACATCAAAATGCCGAAAATGTCAGGGATTGAGTTATTAAAGGCCATTTCTTCCACGCCTTCCAAGCCCAACGCTGACATTGTACTCTTCACCGGACATGGTGACATGGAGTCGGCTATTCATGCTTTGCGGGCCGGTGCCTATGACTATCTCCTAAAGCCTATTAATATGGATGAACTGGCTGTACTAACGGAGAGGATTGCTGAACACCAAAATCTCTTGCGCGAAAATCAACGACTGATCCATCATTTTGACAGCGAAGTAAAGACTGCCACGGAAGAAACACAACGTGAGTTATCCCAACTAAAAACAATCATGGCCAAACAAGTTGGCTTAGGAAACATTGGCGTTTTTTCTGATTCCATGCACCAAATCGTTGACCAGGCATTCAAATATCATACTGACCGCTCAATACCGGTCTTGATTCAAGGCGAAACAGGAACCGGCAAGGAAATTATCGCCAAAATGATACATTATGGCAAAGATACACAAACCACTCCTTTTGTTGATATCAACTGCGCAGCCTTTACGTCCAGCTTATTTGAAAGCGAACTATTTGGCTATGAAGCCGGAGCATTCACAGGCGGTTTGACGAAAGGCCAAAAGGGCAAACTGGATATGGCTGCCGGCGGAACTTTATTTTTAGACGAAATAGGCGAGATGCCGCTAGAACTCCAGAGTAAATTACTGCGTGTTCTTCAGGAAAAAACCTATTACCGGGTAGGGGGTGTCAAGAAACTTACCACTAATGTTCGCATTGTATGCGCTACAAACGTGGACTTATCCGACATGGTTGCAAATGGCAGTTTTCGCAAAGATTTATATTACCGCCTTAAGGTAGGCCATATTATACTGCCGCCTTTACGGGAACGGTCTGATGAAATTCTGCCACTAACCGATATATTTCTGAAAGAATTCTCGCAGCTTAGAAGAAAGCGGTTTACTGCAACTAGTGCTGCGGCCGCCGATATCCTCCGCTCTTATCCGTGGCCTGGTAATATCCGTGAACTACGAAATGTCGTGGAGTGGGTAACCTTTATGTACGATGACGTTGAAGTACGCCCTGAACACTTAGGAGCGATCGCCCAAAATGAGCAAACCGCAGAAGCCTCGCCGAGAGTTTCCCCACTTGTCATTAACCCGGACAACTTTATGCTTCCGGCTGAAAAGTTCGATTTAAAAGAATTTACAGATAAAGTAATCTATAAATCCCTGGAAATGAAAAATGGTAATAAGACAGAAGCAGCTAACTATCTGAACCTGTCAAGGCGCGCACTCTGCTATAAGTTGGAACAAGATACAAAAGACTCCTGATCACTTATTTGACCTGATGCGCATATACAACTTCACCAGCTGAAAATGTGAAAACCCGCTTTCTTGCCCTACGGCTTGAAAGCGGGTTTTGCCTCGGTGTTTTCGCAAACAACCTTCACAACCAGTTGCTGCTCGTTACAGTCCTTATCATCCATTAGTTGATTGCCGGCTGGCAATTACCCCCACCGGAATGCAACCCCCAGGGTTCCCAACGGAAATTCCCATTTCTCCAGGATAGTATGACCACAAAGCACCCGGCAGGTGCCGCATTCTATACAGCCGGCATAATCGAATTGAATGGTACCGTTCTCATCAATCTTGTATAAGCCAGCCGGACAAGCCAATACCAATTTTCGCAGCTCCTGCCGGTCAGGTTCGGCTTTGAGAACGATATGGGCATTCTCTTCATCCACAATAAATTTATTTAAGCCAAGCTTTTGGTCCACATTGACCGTACTCACAATGACCGTACCCCCTTCCAGCCATCCCGCATGATATTGGCGATACCAATTTTCCGGACATGTTTAAACATATTTTTCAACAGCGGCTTAGCCGGCTGCCCGTTAACCACAAATAAATCAGTCAGCATGTCTGCCGCCATCCGGGGATAACCGTCAAAAATGCGCGGTGTTGATTCCATGAAGTGCGGCAAATTTTTATACAGCTTCAAATCCTGCATCAGATAACTCTTGTCCAGGTTGGTTTCATATTCTTTGAGGCTGACTTCACTATAATCCTGTTTGTCTTTTGCAGCCAGGACAGCTTGCGCGGCGCATTCGGCCGATGTAACCGCCAGATCCATCCCCCGCACTGCATAGCCGACATTGATACAGAAGCCGGCGGCATCACCAATGACCAGTACACCGTTGCCAACCAGCTTCGGCACCATCGCCAGCCCCCCTTCCGGCACAAGGTGGCCTGAATATTCAACAAGCTTGCCACCCTTTACCAGCGGCTCTATGGCCGGGTGCTGTTTAAAATCCTCCAGTAGTTGCGGCAACGATTTATCTCCCTCGACTAAATCACTCAGCGTACAGACAATGCCCAGGGAAAGACTGCTCTGATTGGTATACAAGAATCCACCGCCGGTCCGGCCGCCGGAGGGAAATCCGGCAAAAAGCCAGGCGGTTCCTTCATTGTCCTGACAGTGGAAGCGGTCATTGATCACTTCCGGGGGCAATTCAATAATTTCCTTGGCGCTCACAGAAACCTGACTTGGCAGCAGTTCACGGCAAAGGCTGATTTTTTGCGCCAGCAGCGAATTCACGCCATCAGCCAAAATAGTAACATCCGCCTCCATCTCATCCTCGCCGGCAATAACGCCGCAAACCTTGCCCTCGCGGACAATTAAATCATCAACCCGGATACCGCTGACTATCATAACCCCGGCTGCTTCCGCTTGCTCCGCCAGCCACTGGTCAAACACGCTGCGTAATACAGAATACGAATCACTGCCTTGTTTGCCCAGAGAACCGGAATAGAAATCTAAGGTTACACTACTCTCTTCGGTCATAAGACTGATTTTTTCCCGGGTAATTTTGCGTTCCACCGGCGCTTCCCGGCCAAAGTCCGGGAAAATTTTTTCAAGACTGTGACTGTAGATTCTGCCACCACTCACATTTTTGCTGCCGGCAAAGGTTCCCCGTTCCACCAGCATTACTTCCAGCCCCGCTTTGGCGAGCAGATAGCTTGCGACCGTGCCGGCTATACCGCCCCCTACGACTATGGCGTCAAATTTTTCATCAGCCATTATAACACCCTTTCCAATCTCCTCATATTAAAACTAACCTACGATTAACTATTTTAATTGACTGATTAATGCCGGCACCACTTTATACAGGTCACCTACAATACCGTAATCGGCTTGCTTGAAAATCGGTGCATTTTTGTCTTTGTTAATAGCAACAATTACCTTCGACCGGTTGATGCCAACCGTATGCTGAATCTGTCCGGAAATACCGACCGCAATATACAGCTCCGGAGCCAGCATCAGACCGGATACGCCGATATAAGTTTCTTTGGGCAGCCATTTTTCGGCCTCCGCAATGGGCCTGGTGCAGCCCTGCTCGGCACCGAATGCATCAGCTAATTCGCGAATCAGGGTTAAGTCCTCTTGTTTGGCAATCCCGCGGCCCACACCGATAATTTTTTTTGCAGCAGACAAGTTAACGGTAACTTTGGTTTTTTGTACTCTACTCACGATTTTAATCCTGGAAACAGGCTCAATATAGGCGGCTGTCTCCACAACACCTTGACCTGTCGCAATTGCAGAGGCGGTCAGTACACCAGGACCTGCGATAATAATTGCCGGTCCTGCCACCGCTTTTTCCTGACGGACCGCCGCTCCGCCATAAACCATACGCTTGGTTGCCAGATTATCCGCAATCTCCATGACATCGGTTATAGCGCTGCAGCCTTTTATGGCGGCTAGACGGCCCGCAATCAGCTTGCAACGTTTCGTAGACTCGATTAGCAGCATATTGGCTGCCGCTAAATCCATGACGGCGGCAATCGAATCAGTATAATCCTCCAGCATCACATTTTCCTGGACCGGGATAGACCAGATTTTATCTACCGCAAGAGCTCCCGGTGTGCCGATAACGACGGCCTCGATCTGATCTCCCAGGCTGCGTGCACCACTGCACAGTTCAGCCAGTGCCGTATTCCGTTCAGCAAAAACCAGTATTTTCATTGTTGTGACCACCTTTACTTCAATTCTTTAATAATTTTTTCCAGAAACTTTTTAACAACCTCATCTGAATCGCCTTCCAGGATGTCCTGCTTGCGTTCTGCTTGCTGAGGGGCCTTCGTTTCCAGATTTTCAACTGATTTTACCGGTTGACACAGGTCAAGATCAGCAATGTTCCAAGCAACAGTCGCTTTCTTCCCTGCCGCTAAGATCTGCTTCATGCCCGGAATACGCGGCACATTAATATCGGATGTGACGGAAAGCACCGCCGGTAATGAGATTTCCAGAATCTCTACCTCAGCTTCCAGAGTGCGTTCTACGATTACATTCATACCTTCAATAGTAATTTTACTGACGCTGTTGATTGTGGGCAGGTTAAGTAGCTGGCCAAGCTGAACCCCAACCTGCTGGGCATACAAATCGGCCGAACCTTCGCCGCAGAGAATAAGGTCATACTGGCCCACTTTGCCAATAGCCGCTTTTAAAACAGTTGCTGTCTGATGTGCGTCCATATCGGCCAAGTTGTTATCGGCTACTAAATACAGACTTTCCGGTCCCCGGGCCAAAACGTTTTTCTTTAATTTGGTGTCGTCAATGCTGGTGGCGCCAACACTAATACCCACCAGTGTTCCGCCATGTGCTTCAACCAGTTGGGTTCCCGCCTCGATCGCATTGATATCATAATTACTGATTGTCAGTTTCGCTCTGTCAAATGAAAGCTCGCCGTTAGCGTTAACGGTAATGTCTTGCTCTTCCGGCACTATTTTAAAACATGTTATAATCTGCATACTTACACCTCAAAAAATTAATTATCATTCACTGATTTATCAGGTAGCAGAAATACAGCTACAATAAATGCTTTTCATGCTTTTACTCTTGCTAACCATCAGTTGCGGAGAGAATTTTCTCTGCACCGTAGCTGGCCAGCAAATGGTTAAATATGGCCCTGCAGTGTTCATCGTAAAGTCGGCGACTTTTATACCTTCAAAATTGTTTTGCATGCGTCTATCCCTCCTTCATGAAATTTTGTACTAAAGCAATACAACTCTGTTTATAAGCAAATATTATGCCAAGTATCTGAGTTATAAATATAAGCAGGCAAATATCGTCAATAAGACTCTGATTTTCTGCCATAAATTTTGTAAAATTGCTCCTCTTTTGCGTAAAATCTTTCCAGAAGGAAAGGGCACAAGAGAAAGCCTAACAACAGAGTTACTATCCATCAAATCAGAATAACAAAGCCTCCCATGTAAGATGAAAACATCTACGATAGAAGACTTTGTTATGCTCTATCTGCGACAGAACAAGAATTCAGCTTGCACTCATTTACGATATACAAAACGGTGGAGAAGTTTCTAATTTTGTATTACAAAAATAGCAGGCCCGCTACATTTTAGGATAACCCAGCTGCCTGTATCGTGTTGCAAAATCAGTTTTTTAAAAAATTTC
>NZ_DATMXX010000146.1:0-45480 GCF_035561255.1 Sporomusa sp.
AGGAAAAATAACAAAAACAGCAAATATTTAAACGGAGATTATCTTCTTCGTTATATCACTTTAATGACGAAAATCTCCAGACAAGGAGGTGATTTTAATTCATGAATCTTTTTTCCCGGATTAGTCTTCACAGCAACCGGCTCACTTCCTCACAGAAGAGGATTGTGCAGTTTTTACAGGCTTCTGCCGGTGAAGCCCTAACGCTGCCCATTAACAAGCTGGCGGAGCGATGTCAGGTGGGAGATGCCACCATTATCCGGTTTTACCGCTTATTGGGTTATGATAATTATTCTATGTTTCGCATTGCCCTGTCCCGGGAAACGGAAGAACATGATATGCGTCCTATTTATGAAGAAGTGGACAGCCAGGATGGACTGGATGCTATCATTCATAAGGTAATTCATTCTTCGATTCAGGGGATTGCCGATCTTGAACAGCAGCTTTCACCGGTAGCGCTGGAGAGGATTGCACACAGGCTGCGCCATGCGGCTTTTATTCACGTGATTGGCCTGGGTGCATCAGGAGTCGTTGCCCAGGATGTTATGCATAAGCTGATGCGTCTGGGCTTAAAGGTTAATGCCTATACCGACTCTCATTTGATGACAATTGCGGCCACGGTTGCACAGCCGCAGGAAGTTTTCTTTGCCGTCTGCCACTCAGGGGAAACCACCGATATTATCCGGACGCTGGAATTGGCCCGGGAACAGGGCTGTTATACCTGTGCGCTTACCGGTTATATGAATTCCAGTATTACCAGGCTTGCCGGCGACTACCTTCTCAGCTGCACACGAGAAACAAAAATGCGCTCAGATGCAATGATTTCCCGGATTGTTCAGTTAGTTGTTATCGATATTCTGTATGTCCGGCTGGCACTGCAGATCGGTGCTGAGGCGACAGACCGGGTAAACCAGTCGCGGATTGCCTTAAAGCAATTGAGAGGCGGTACCGGCAGCAAGTAGTTGATCCAGAATTGATTTAGGAGGCATGGGATTTGAAAAATCAGCGTAAAGCAATGGCGGTTATCGCCGACGATTTAACCGGGGCCAATGATACCGGGCTTCAATTTTCCCGGCACGGTCTATGTACAGAGGTTTTACTGGAAGGAGCCGAGCCTGGTCCGGCTTCGGAGGCAGCTATTGTTATCTGGGATACAAACAGCCGGGCCATTGACGTACAGGCAGCTTACGACCGGGTGCAGACAGCAGTGCACCAGGCGCACCAGGCAGGTTTTACACGCTATTATAAAAAGCTTGACTCAACGTTACGGGGCAATGTGGGTATTGAGATTAAGGCTATTCTCGATATGGGGCTTCATGATTTTGCTTTTGTCATGCCTGCTTTTGTGCAAACAGGAAGGACAACTGTTGGCGGTAATCATCTGGTGCAGGGCATTCCGGTGGAAGCAACCGAGATTGCCAGAGACCCCAAATGCCCTGTTACCGAAAGCTGTCTGCCAGGGTTGTTGCAACGCCAGGCAGGCTTACAGGTGGCTCATATTGGCATTGCCGAGCTTACCGGCGGTCCGGCAGTCATCGGTGAGTTTGTTCACCGCGCCCTTGCGGCAGGGTGCCGTATAATTTCCTGTGATGGCTGGGCAGATGAGCATTTTGACCTGGCCGCCCGGGCGGTGGCCGGAATTTCCAGCCGGGTGTTATGGGCCGGTTCTGCCGGTTTGGCGGATTGCCTGCCGGCGGTTTTCAACTGGAATGACAATGTCCGGGAACAAACGCCGGCTCTGGTCATTGCCGGCAGTGTCAGTTCAGTCACCAGAGGGCAGATTGCCGAGCTTTTGGCTGGCGGCTGTGAGCTGGTGGAAATTGAGGTGGCCAAGTACCTGCCCTGGCAGGAGCAGAATGCGCTTCCTTTGTTGGAATCCATTAGTAAAAAACTAGCCCAGGGTACATGCCTGGTTATTGCCACGGGGTATCAGCCGGCGGCCGTTGAACAGACGAAGGCAGCCGGGGCCAAACTTGGCTTCAGCGCTGTAGAGGTCAGCGAAATTACAGCAACAATTCTGGGCTGGATTGGCGCCCAGCTTGTCCGCAGGCAGGAGGTTGCCGGAATTGTTCTTACCGGCGGCGACACGGCGGTGGCGGTCTGCCGTGCGCTGGGCGTAACCGGCATCAGGATACTGGAGGAGGTAACGACCGCCATTCCGCTGGGCACAATGACAACAAGGGAAGGGAAAACCCTGAAGGTTATTACAAAAGCTGGAGCCTTCGGCAAGCCTGGCGACTTATTGAAGGCCGTGCGCAAATTACAACAGAGGAAGTGATGTTATGACAATAAATGATCAACGTCCGTTATTGGCCATCACCATGGGGGATGCGGCAGGCTGTGGCCCGGAAATTATTGTGAAAGCATTAGCCGACGACAGTGTTTATCAAATCAGCCGTCCGCTGGTCTTTGGCGATTACCAGCGGCTGCAGCAGGCAGCCGGTATCGTAAACAGCAAGCTGACAATCAGGAAAGCCGGCGACATTGCAGCCGGAGTGTACCGTCCCGGTGTTATTGATGTACTGGATTTTGCCAACATCCCGGCCGGCCTGCCTTTCGGGCAGGTAGATGCCCGGGCGGGAGATGCTGCGTTTCGCTATGTTGAGGCGGCTGTTCAGGCCGCGCTTCGCAATGAGGTGGCGGCAATTGTTACGGCGCCCCTGAATAAAGAAGCGCTCCATAAAGGCGGGCATCATTTCCCCGGACATACTGAAATTCTGGCGCAATTAAGCAATACCGCTGATTATGCCATGATGCTGGCCGGTGATGCGCTGCGGGTTATTCATGTTACTACCCATGTTTCAATGCGGCAGGCAGCAGAGCTGATTACCAAAGAACGGGTGCTGCGCATCATTAAACTGGCTGACCGGACACTCCGGCTGCTGGGTCTGGAGCAGCCGCGCATCGCTGTCGCCGGCTTTAACGCGCATGCCGGTGAAAATGGTCTGTTTGGACGGGAAGACATTGACGAAATTGCACCGGCCGTTGAGGCCGCCTGCCGGGAGGGTATTGCCGCAACCGGCCCGGTTCCGCCGGATACCGTGTTTTTCCGGGCTGTAAGCCGCAAGGAATTTGATATTGTTGTGGTCATGTACCATGATCAGGGGCATATTCCGATTAAACTCTTAGGGTTTGATAATGGCATTAATGTGACTGTCGGGTTACCGTTTCTACGTACCTCGGTGGATCATGGGACTGCTTTTGACATTGCCGGTACTGGCGTTGCCGACAGCAGCAGCATGTACGCCGCGATCGAATTTGCCGCCCGGCTGGCGAATGGAGTCCGTAACTCCGATAAAAGATAAAGGAGCAAATGTTATGAAAATTAAACAATCTATTGAAAAAGTCCCTGGCGGAATGATGATTATTCCCTTGTTTCTGGGGGCTGTGCTAAACACACTGCTGCCGGAATTCGGAAAAACCTTTGGTTCTTTTACCGGTGCCCTGATGACCGGTGCCATGCCTATCTTAGCTGTTTTTTATGTGTGTATGGGTTCAACCATTGACTTGAAGTCTACACCTTATATCTTGCGCAAGGGCGGAGTTTTGCTGGGGGCTAAAATCCTGACAGGCGCTGTATTGGCCATAATTGCGTCAAAACTGATGCCGTCAGGTTATGTTGATGCGGGCTTCTTTGCCGGTTTGTCGGTTTTGGCGATTGTAGCTGCCATCAATGATACCAATGGCGGGTTATATATGGCGCTGATGGGACAGTTTGGCAAAAAAGAAGATGTCGGCGCCTATTCGGTAATGAGTCTGGAATCAGGCCCTTTCTTTACCATGGCTACCCTCGGGATTGCCGGTTTGGCCGCTTTTCCCTGGCAAACCTTTGTCGGCGCCATTTTGCCTTTGGTTATCGGCATGATTTTAGGCAATCTTGACAGGGAACTGCGCGACTATCTGAGCCGGGCAGTACCGGTACTGATTCCCTTCTTTGCTTTTGCCCTGGGATGCGGCTTAAATCTTGGCAATATCGTCAAAGGCGGTATGCTGGGCATTCTGATGGGGGTTGCGGTAGTGGCAATTAGCGGCACAGTTTTGTTGCTGGCCGACAAGCTGAGCGGCGGCAACGGCATTGCCGGTCTTTCCGCCGCCTCAACCGCCGGCAACGCCGCAGCAGTACCGGCAGCCATCGCCGCTGTCGATACTTCGTATGCGTCTGTTGCGCCTACGGCAACTGTGCTGGTGGCAACCTGCGTAATTGTTACGGCTGTACTGGTACCTGTCGTAACTGCCTGGTGGGCAAAGAGAATTGGTGTAGGAGGAAATCCGGCAGCGTAGTCCGGGAATATTACGCTGCAAATACAGAACCTGCACGTGCACTTTATACAGATGCAAAACAAAAACCGCTGGCTGCCGAAAGGCAAATAGCGGTTTTTATTTTTGCATCCATGAACAATCAGGATGTGCGTCCTTTACTGTCCTCTAAACAAATCAACCTATTGCCTAATTCTAAAGGCAACAGGTTGATTATTCTAATGACAGCACCATGATTAATAGAAGCAAAGGTATTATTATTCATCCTCTTTTTCATCTTTGTATTTCTTTCTGGTAGCCTCACCGCCGCGGATATGCCTCTCTGCCTTGTTTAGTTCAAGGATATTTTTCACCTTGGCAGCCAGCCGTTTGTTAACCTCAGGAAGACGTTCAATCATGTCTTTGTGAACAGTGCTTTTGCTTACCCCAAAGACCGTTGCTGTCTGACGTACTGTATGCTTTGTTTCCATGATGTGATTGCATATATCCAACACCCGTTTGCGAATATACTCTTTCATCTAGTCTCTTCCCCCTCGCGCCCGTCCTTTTAACCCTTTGCTAACATGTATATGCGGGGGAAAAGAAAAAATGACCTTACTAAAAGGTCATTAATTTTGTGAAAGTTAAATTTAATTAGGGATATTCGGGAATAGCTCCCGTGGGTCAATGCTTTTGCCTTCAGCGTTTTTAAGAGCCAGATGCAGATGGGGTTCCGGTTCACTGGTGCTGATTCCCATTGAGCCAATAGGTCTGCCTGCTCTGACCATATTATTTTTATTTACGGCAATGCTGGCCAGGGAACCGTAATAGACGGTGTAATTGCCGCTTCTCACGGCTACTGTTAAGCCATACTGCTTATCGGTAAACATATCCACTACTTCCCCGCTTAACAGGGCCGGTACTATTTGCCCTTCACCACCACTGATATCAAGGCCGTTATGATATCGCCAATCCTTGTACAGGGGATGGAGCTGCCAGCCAAAACCACGGATTACGGCACCACTCCACAGGTCGCGAATGGCCAGATTACCTGCCGCCATATCCAGCTCTGCGGCATCTGCTGCCACTGGATCAGCCGGCGGCTGTGTTGCAGGCAATTGATTAATTGAAACAGCCGGCATTGGTTGTTCGGGCTGTGTGTTTTGCGTAGGTTGCGTTAATTCTGATACGGGTGCACTTTTAGTAATTGGCGGATTAGACGCCGGCTCCAAAGTACTGACAACAGCAAACATCAGTAGCGCTGCTACACTTAATAGCACCCCTGCTGCTAGTACCTGTCCTATATATCCAGACCGTGCCAGCTTAACAAATATTTTTCCGGACATTTAATCACCTCATGGATATTATGCCCAGTTTAGCCGGGAATAATCCGCTGAGGCCTGCTGGCTTATGAACCAAAAATATCCTTAATAGCCGTTCCTGTGTAATAGTGGGTTAATATCTGCCGGAAGTTCCAATTTTCTTTGGCCTGGCCGTTGGCGCCGTATTGGCATAGTCCCACACCATGACCATAGCCGAAGGTTTTAAATATCAGCTTATCGCCGGCAGACTCAACGCTAAAATTTGTTGAGCGCAATTCCAGCTTTTGACGCACCTCAAGGCCTGACAAGGTTTTAGTTCCTATCCGGACTTTGTTTACCCTGCCTGAACCGGTATGATCGATAATGCCTGCAATACTGCCACTACCGCTGCTTTGAGCGGCTGCCAGGATACCGGCATCGGCCCCTAACCGGGTTTCAAGCTCAACCAGGGTTATTTCCTTGGTATCCTGATACCGCGGTGATTTTTGATCCCAGGTACAAGCCACACTTTGCAGGTAGGGATAATCAAAGCCCCATACCTCCTGGGCACTGGCGGTCTTTTCCCCGCTGGTAGAATGGAATACAGCATTAATGGGTTCACCTTTATAGGTAATGATCAAACCCCGCGTCTCGTTAGCAGCCCGGCTGACTTTTCCCCAGTACTTAGCATAATTCTGGCCCCATTTATTTCTTAGAACTGTTTCATTGTGCCAGGCCTGGCTGTCGTTATGGTCTGTAGTCACATCTGCGCCAGGATATTCACTCGAACCGGTACCGCCGAACAATGCCATGTGTTTTACGGCATAGGTGCGCGCAGCTACCGCCTGCGCTTTGAGTGCTTCAGGCTCAAATTCAGCAGGCATTTCTGCTGCCACTACCCCTTTTACATAATCCTCCAGATTCATGGAAACTATCTGTTTAATCTCATGTACATATACTTTAATCGTAATATCCTCTCCCCGGTAAACTACAGGATAATTGGCTGCTGCCGGCTGCTGGTTCCAATCGCTCAGGCCTTGCACGATGAACGCCGGAATTGCAATAACAGTAACTATAACCAGTAAGATACTATATACAACCACATACCTCACCGTCTCACCTCTTCCGGCAACACTTAGCCGTATACACATTATTAATTCATAATATGCAAACAAGCTACACGGTATGAGTGGAAAAGCAAAGCGAGATTGCCCCTGGTGGTGCAATCTCGCTCTTTGCGACGATAAGCAGTGCTTATATAATTATTAGTTCAACTAACCTACGCGTTCAATATTTGCACCAATACCGCGGAATTTTTCCACAAGCCGGTCATAACCCCGGTCAATATGATGAATATAGCCAATCTCGGTTTGGCCTTCGGCAACCAGACCTGCCAGCACAAGCGCGGCTCCTGCTCTAAGATCTGTGGCTTTAACCGGGCAACCGGTTAGTTTAGTAATGCCTTCAACAACGGCACTGCGGCCATCAATTTTAATCGATGCCCCCATGCGTTTGAGTTCGTCAACATGCATAAACCGGTTCTCAAATACAGTTTCGGTGACAATGCTGGTACCCTGGGCAACTGTCATCAGCGCCATAAACTGAGCCTGCATGTCGGTAGGGAAACCAGGATATGGCAAGGTTTTGATATCGATTGAGCGGATGATGCCTGTTGCACAAACCCTTACACCGTTAACATCCTCTTCAATAAGTACACCGGCTTCTTTTAGTTTGGCAATAACTGGCTTTAGGTGTTCGGTCAGGGCGTTTTCCACATATACGTCACCACCGGTCATTGCTGCGGCCACCATATAGGTACCTGCTTCAATTCTGTCAGGAATAACGGTATGGCAGGCACCTCTGAGTTCGGTGACACCTTCAATTCTAATCATTTTAGTGCCTGCACCGCGAATGTTGGCACCCATGTGATTAAGCATATTGGCCAAATCCACGATCTCAGGTTCTTCCGCAGGGTTTTCAATGATGGTCTGTCCCTTAGCCATGCTTGCGGCCATCATAATATTCTCGGTTGCACCAACACTAGGAAAATCCAGATAAATTCTGGCGCCTTTTAAGCCTTGGGGCGCCCTGGCTTCAATAAAGCCATGGCCCATAACAATCTCAGCGCCTAAAGCCTCAAAGCCTTTCAAATGCAGATCGATTGGCCTTGTACCAATCGCACAGCCACCTGGTAAGGAAATCTTGGCACAGCCTTCCCGCGCCAACAACGGACCCATTACCAGAAAGGATGCCCGCATTTTCCGTACAAGCTCATAAGGGGCTTCGCAGGCAATAATATTGGAGCTGTCAACATATAATGTTCCCGGTTCAATTTTTACCGCCGCGCCTAAATGCTCAAGCACTTCGGCAATCGTACGGACATCTTCCAGGTCTGGTATCTCTTCCAGGGTGCTGGGAGTTGTCCCCAGCAGCGTTGCCGCAATTACCGGCAGCACAGCATTTTTCGCGCCACTAACTTTTACTGTACCAGAAAGGCGATTGCCCCCTCGAACAATTAATTTTTCCACAAAAGTTTCCTCCCACCACAGCGGTACCCTTAAATGTATAAAGACTGTTGCAAAATTTCAGATGCCAGGCAGTCTACAGTTGTCCTATAATAGTTTATCATTACCCAATTCGCGAAGCAAGTGGCCTGCGACGTATAATAAAGTAAAAATAAAGCCGCTATCTTCATTTTTGCCAGTATTTAGGCACGTTATTCAATGTAAATTATGGTGAGATAAAAAGAAATGAGATTATTCCGCAGTGGAATAATCTCATTAATTTGTTTTAACCTAATTTCTTTTCGGCCACTCTCAAACGCGTCATTGCACGTTTAAGAGCAATCTCAGCACGATGAACGTCAACATCAGCGGTTGTTCTTAGCCGCGCTTCGGCCCGCTCTTTGGCGGCCGCAGCACGTTTGATATCGATTTCCTCGGGCAATTCGGCGCAACTTGCCAATACGGTTATCTTCTGCGGACGAACCTCAATAAAGCCGCCACACAGTGCCAGTTGTTCCTCGCCTTCATCCTTTATAATTCTAAGTGGCCAGACATCAAGGCCGGCGATCAGCGGGGCATGACCTGCCAAAATGCCAAGGTCGCCGTCAGTCGCTCTGGCGATTACCATATTGACATCTTCGGAATAGACCATCCTGTCAGGAGTAACAATATCCAGCCGAATTTTATTGGCCATATATTATTCCCCCTTCATTCTCTGAGCCTTTTCCACTGCCTCGTCAATAGTACCTACCATATAGAAGGCTGTTTCCGGGAGTTCATCATGCTTGCCGCTTAAGATTTCTTTAAAGCCGCGGATTGTTTCTTTGAGCGACACATATTTACCAGGTGAACCGGTAAATGCCTCGGCAACGAAGAATGGCTGGCTCAGGAATCTCTGGATTTTTCTTGCCCGGGCTACAGTTTGTCTGTCTTCATCAGACAATTCTTCCATGCCCAGGATGGCAATAATATCCTGAAGTTCTTTATAGCGTTGCAGCACTTCCTGTACGCCGCGGGCTACCTGATAATGCTCTTCGCCTAACACATGCGGGTCCATAATCCGGGAGGTGGAGTCCAGCGGATCAACAGCCGGGTAGATACCAAGCTCCGAAATTTGACGGGACAGTACTGTGGTGGCGTCAAGATGGGCGAAGGTAGCTGCCGGCGCCGGGTCTGTCAGGTCATCGGCCGGCACATATACGGCCTGAACCGAGGTGATTGAACCTTTTTTGGTTGAGGTAATCCGTTCCTGGAGTGCACCTACGTCGGTACTCAGCGTAGGCTGATAGCCTACCGCCGACGGCATCCGGCCTAAGAGGGCGGAAACCTCGGAGCCGGCCTGAATGAAACGGAAGATATTATCAACGAACAGCAGTACGTCCTGACCGCCGATATCACGGAAATATTCAGCCATTGTCAAACCGGTAAGGCCCACGCGCATGCGTGCTCCGGGTGGTTCGTTCATCTGACCGTAAACAAGGGCTGTCTTGTCGATAACGCCTGATTCAATCATTTCATTCCACAGGTCGTTACCCTCACGGGTACGTTCGCCTACGCCGGCAAATACCGAGTAGCCGCCATGCTCTGTGGCAATATTACGGATAAGTTCCATAATAAGTACTGTTTTACCTACACCTGCACCGCCGAACAAGCCAATTTTACCACCTAACGCGTACGGGGCAATCAGGTCAACAACCTTGATGCCTGTTTCCAGTATCTGCGTAGAGGTTTCCTGGTCTTCAAACTTTGGTGCCGGCCGGTGGATTGGCCAGTAATCATCAGCAGTCACTGGCTCGGGGTTTTTATCAACTGTTTCACCAAGTACATTAAATACCCGGCCTAAAGTCCCCTTACCAACTGGAATTTTAATGGGCGCCCCGGTATCTACTGCCTTCATGCCGCGAGTCAGGCCGTCAGTAGAAGACATGGCTACACAACGGACGGTATTATCGCCCAAGTGCTGCATTACTTCTGCAGTCAGCTTAACCTGCACATCTCCAACTGCTTCGTCAATTGTGACAGCATTATATATAGCAGGCAGTTTCTCCGGGGGAAACTCAGCGTCAATAACAGGACCGATAACTTGAATAATTCTACCGATATTCACTAGGGTTTCCCCTCCTTAACTTCTTCAACCTTCTACTTAAGCGCCTCAGCGCCACCGACAATCTCGGAAATTTCCCGGGTAATGGTGGCCTGGCGAACCTTGTTGTAGTTCAGTGTCAGTTTGGAAATAAGTTCTTGCGCATTATCAGTAGCCGAACCCATTGCAGTCATCCGGGCGCCCAGCTCACTAGCCGCTGATTGTAAAAGCGCACCGTAAATAACTGTCTCCAGGTAGCGCGGTAGAAGCAGACTAAGAACTTCACCGGCCGACGGCTCAAATATGTACTCGGTCTGGGGTGTTTCCTCCCCTTCGCCGATTCCGGCTACCGGCAACAATTTGATCGTTGTTGGCTTCTGATTAATAGGCGAATAAAAATGGGTATATGTCAAATAAATCTCGTCATACTCACCTGCTGCAAACTTTTCAGCCATAAGCTGTGCCAGCATGACAGCATTGTGATAGGACGGTTTCTCCGAAAAACCGGTGTACTCGCCGTCAATATTGTAACCACGCCGTTTAAAGTAATCACGGGCTTTACGGCCCACAGTCACCAGCTTGGCGTTGTCTTTGCCGCGTACCAGCGGTAAAACCTCTTTAACGAGATTGGACGAGTAGGCCCCCGCCAAGCCTTTGTCAGCACTTAATACCAGATAACCAATCTGTTTCGATTCCCGCACCTCAAGCAGTGGGTGGGAAGCATCACGGGCATTGGCGGCTACACTGGTCAGTACCTCTTTAATCTTATCAGTATAAGGCTTACTGGCAATGGCCCGTTCCTGCGCCCGGCGCAGCCGGGCAGCAGCAACCATCTTCATGGCTTTGGTGATCTGCTGGATATTCTTTACACTTTTAATGCGACGGCGGATATCTCTGGCGCTAGCCATACATTATCACCTCGCCGCTTCAACTTTAACAAAAGTGTCTTTAAATTCTTTAACAGCTTTTTTAATAACCGCCTCGGTGTCAGCATCAAGAGTTTTCTTCTCTCTGATGGTTTTAGCCACTTCGGCATAATTGCTGCGCATAAATTTCAGGAAGTCTTGTTCAAACTTAGTGACATCCTCAATCGGCACATCATCAAGACAACCATTAATACCGCTATAGATAACCATAACCTGTTCTTCTACAGGCATCGGTACATATTGCGGCTGTTTCAGGATTTCCATCATTCGCTGACCACGGTCAAGCTGGGCCTTGGTAGATTTATCAAGGTCAGAGCCGAACTGTGCAAACGCTGCCAATTCCCGGTATTGTGCCAAGTCCAGACGCAAGCGTCCGGCAACCTGTTTCATCGCTTTAATCTGGGCGGAACCCCCTACACGGGATACCGACAAACCGGCGTTAATAGCCGGGCGGATACCCGAATAGAACAACTCGCCTTCCAGGAATATCTGACCATCGGTAATAGAAATTACGTTGGTCGGTATATAGGCCGATACGTCACCAGCCAGGGTTTCAATAACCGGCAGTGCTGTAATCGAGCCCCCGCCAAGTTCACCGGACAGCTTGGCTGCCCGTTCTAAGAGGCGGGAATGTAGATAAAATACGTCGCCAGGGTACGCCTCACGTCCGGGAGGACGGCGAAGCAGCAGCGACATCGCGCGATAAGCTACGGCATGTTTGGACAAATCGTCATACACGCACAGTACGGCGCCGCCTTTATACATAAAGTATTCACCCATGGTAACACCGGCGTAGGGCGCCAGATATTGCAGCGGTGCGCTGTCAGAAGCGGTAGCCACGACAACAATGCTGTATTCCATAGCGCCAGCCTCTTCCAGGGTCTTAACAACCCGGGCTACTGTGGATGCCTTTTGGCCAATGGCTACGTAAATACAAACTACACCCTGCCCTTTTTGGTTAATAATAGTATCAATAGCAATCGCGGTCTTACCGGTACCACGGTCACCAATGATCAGTTCGCGCTGACCGCGTCCGATAGGAACCATGGAGTCAATGGCTTTAATGCCTGTCTGCAACGGCTCTTTTACCGACTGTCTGTCAGCAATGCCTGGTGCACGGTATTCAACCGGACGGAATTCGGTGGTATTAATCGGGCCTTTGCCGTCAATAGGCTGACCAAGGGCGTTAACAACACGGCCGACCATGGCTTCACCTACAGGAACCTGCATGATACGCCCGGTCCGGCGTACAGTGTCGCCTTCCTTGATCTCAATCTCGCCGCCCAATAATACGGCACCAACATTATCTTCTTCCAGGTTTAAGACCATGCCAAATACTTCATGCGGAAACTCTAATAATTCGCCGGCCATGGCCTTTTCCAAACCGTGGATCCGGGCGATACCATCGCCTACTTCGATAACGGTGCCGATATCGTCAACATTGAGGTCTACCTGATAATGCTCAATCTGTTGTTTGATAATCGCCGTTATTTCTTCTGGCCTCATTTTCATAAGTTAAGATCTCACCCCAATCATAAAGTAGACTCAGCTTCAGACAGGGATATAGCCTGTCTGAACTATAGTCGACCTTATCCGGGGACTTAGCCGTCTGGACTTCCCTGGCAAGGGGAGTCTTAGACCGGCCTGGTCATCGGATAAAGTCCTCGGCTATACGGCAGTGACTTGGTTCGTCAAAAGCGCAGCTTTAAGCGCTTTAAGCTGACGGGCTACGCTGCCGTCAATTAGTTTATCACCAATTTTAACAACTACACCGCCGAGCAGTTCTTGATCTATGCTTGTCTTGAGTACTATGTTCTTGCCGGTAACCTTGCTAAGTTTTGCTGCAAGCGCTTCAAGCTGTTCTGCGCTTAGTTCTTTGGCAGTAAAGACTTCGGCCTCGGCAATATTTCTGGCCTCATTGGCCAGGCGTATGTACTCGCGGATAATGGCTGGCAGTGCCGGCTCGCGACGTTTATCAATCAGGAGCAGCAGGAAATTCTGGACAAAACCGTCCAAATCGCCGGCGAAAACCCGGTTGATTGTCTCTTTTTTAGCTGGAGCCGGTACAAGCGGATGATACATAAGTGTCGCCAAATCAGCATGCCCGGCAATGGTGGCGTCGACCAGCCTAAGCTGTTTCTCCACGTTGTCGAGCAGCGCTCTTTCGCTGGCAATTTCATATATGGCCTGTGCATATTTGATCGCCAACTTATTGGTTAGCATGGCAAACCACCTATTTTCTTGCCATCCAAGTTAGTGATAAAGTCATCAACAATCTTGGCATTGGCGGTATTGTCCATGTTCTGGGCAATAATCTTGGAAGCAGCGGCAACGGCTAGCGTTACAACCTCACCTTTAAGTTCGGCAATAGCGAGATCACGTTCACGGGCAATTTCTTCCTGCGTGGCTTTCAACAGCCGTGCGCTTTCTTCGCGAGCTTCTTTCAACATTTCTTCCTTGGTCTGTTCAGCCAGCTTGGCGGCCTTTTCAACAATAGCCTGGGCCTGGGTACGAGCTTCGGCCAGTTGAGCAAGATATTCCTGTCTGAGTTTCTCAGCAGCTTGCTTCTCCTGTTCAGCTGTTTCCAGACTGTCAGCAATTTTGGCCTGCCGGTCAGCCAGCGCCTGCATCAGCGGTTTGTATGCCACTTTAGTTAAGATAGCAACAAGTATAAGAAAATTTATAATTTGCGCTATAAGCGTCGCATTCAAGTCAACCAATTGAGGGCCCCTCCTCTTTCCGGCGTATAAGGGGAGCGCTGACAGAAAGCAGCATAAGCTTCTGCCAGTCGCCCGATAACGCTTTGATTACTTAATAAACGGATTGGCAAATACAAGTACGATAGCAATAACCGCTGCAATAATAGGAATAGATTCAATCAAACCTACTGAAATCAGCATGTTTACAAGAATAGTTCCTTTTGCTTCCGGTTGTCTGGCCATCCCCTCAATTGCCTTAGCGGTAACCGCACCGTCACCGATACCGGCGCCAATGGCGGCCAGTCCAATAGCCAAACCCGCTCCAATAGCAGAGGCTGCAATAATAATAGCTTGTTCCACAAAAAACTCCTCCTTTTTTCTTTTGTGCAATTATGAGCATTCAATTTTATCTAAAGGTTAGTGGTGCTCGTCTTGCAATGAATTTGACAGGTACGACATGGACAGCATGGTAAAAATAAATGCCTGAACAATGCCGACAAACACACTGAAGGCCAACCATGCCGTAGGTATAACATACGGCACCAGCATGCCCAGGACAATGAGCAGGATCTCACCGGCCAGAATATTACCAAATAGACGGAAAGATAAGGTAATCGGTTTGGCCAGTTCTTCGATTATGTTGATAATGACAAAGGGGATATAGGGTTCAAAAAAATGTTTGAAATACCTACCCGGCCCCCGATTCATAACACCAAGAATATGTACAAGGATAACAACCATCAACGCTAGACCCAGTGTTGTGTTAATGTCATTGGTTGGCGAGGTAAATCCCGGCACCAGGCCCTGTTCATTGCCAACAACCAGAAATAAAAACAGGGTAATAATCAACGGCGCCAGCTTTCTCCCCTTTGGCCCCATGGTGTTGTCAATCTGTTCCAGCAGGGCGGTAATAATCATTTCCAGGAAATTTTGCCAGCCCCGTGGAACAATCTCCAACCGGCGGGTAGCAATCACTGCCAGGATTATGACAATGCCCATGGCCAGCCATGTCATGTATAAGGTGTCGAGATTAAAGGTAAGACCGGCAAAATGTGCCAGCTTATGTCCGCCAATCTCATGGCCTCCTCCACCATGTCCCATACTTTCGCTTTCACTCCCTTCCTGATTTAAGATTGGACTTGCCTACATTTGCTAAAAGTCCTGAAATCACGGTAATTACGGCATTAATCATTAATACTATGTGAAGTGAGAATAATCCCACTACTGCCGCCCAAAAATCAATACCAGGCACATATATTGACAAAACCAGCATAGAAATTGTAAAACTGAACCGGATGAGCCAGCCGGCGCGCATTGAGGCGATTGCCTTCTCAGGCGGCAGTTCGGCACTTTGCTTTACCCGGCGGCACATCAGGAGAAAGTAGATTACACTCCCCGACCAGCCTGTCAATAAACCAGGTATAATGAATACTTTATTTGACATAAAAGCACCAAGGGTTATAAAAAAACCCCAGGCTCCCAGATGTACCAGTGTTCGCCGCATCTGCACAGCGAAATCGTCAGCAAAACCGGTTTTAAACACTTGTCCTCCTAAGCTGTTGACAAACAGACAGCTGCTTATGAACAGTCTCACTTAACAATCTTTTTATAGGTGCCCCATAACCCCGCAGCCATACCCAGCACAATACCGCCTACAGTAAACCAGGGAGATGAGCCTAAAAGACTGTCGGCGGAGCGGCCTAGAAAGAGTCCGACAGCGACAGCTGCCGCCATATTAAGCCCGATAGATCCAGCAAGACTAAAGGCTGACCATAGCTCATTATTTTTGCCAGCCATCTCTTCACCTCTTAAAGTCAGGCATCTTAGAGCTATTATAACCATCAAAACATGGAGCTATTATTTCTGGCGAAAATACCAAAAAAGGCCGGTATCCACTCTGGCTATTCTCTTTCAACGGGCAAAACTCCTGCATAGAAATACAGGAAACCATAAATTTTTAACATATATATAGCAAAATTTGCATATTTCTGAGCTAAATATTACTAAAAGTAAACTCATCAGGGCGGCTGTCCACTACACCATACTTGTGTAAAATCGCTTTGACAATGCGCCTGGAGGCCTGGCCATCGCCATAGGGGTTAACAGCATTGGCCATCTGCTGATACTCATTGCAGTTAACAATCAGCCCCCGGGTTTCTGCATATACACGGTCCCGGTCTGTGCCGATCAGTTTGACAGTACCTGCTGAAACCGCCTCAGGGCGTTCAGTAGTGTCTCTTAAAACCAATACCGGCTTGCCGAGGGCTGGCGCTTCTTCCTGAATACCGCCTGAATCAGTAAGCACCAGATAAGACCTGGCAATCAGATTGGCAAAGGGCTGGTAGTCTAGTGGGTCAATCAGATGAACCCGGTCAAGTTCGCCCAGTTCCTCCTGAACAACCTGACGGACAAGTGGATTCTTATGTACCGGAAAAACAATCTCCACATCAGAATGAGCAATAACAATATCTTTCAGCGCCTGATATACATGGCGCATTGGCTCGCCTAAATTTTCCCGCCGGTGGGTTGTTACCAGTATAACCTTGCGGTTGGCGTAATCAATATCCTGGAGCAGTTGGTCAGTAAACCGGTAATCCGCATCAACAGTTGCCTTCAGGGCATCAATGACCGTATTGCCGGTAACAGTGACTGCCTCCGGACAGACATTTTCCTGCAGCAGGTTTTGCCTGGCCGTAATTGTTGGCGCAAAATGGATATCTGCCAGTGAACCTGTCAGCTTGCGGTTCATCTCCTCCGGGAAGGGTGACTGCTTATTGCCTGTACGAAGACCGGCCTCAACATGACCGACTGTTGTCTGGTGATAGAAGGCCGCCAGCGCTCCGGCAAAGGTAGTAGTGGTATCACCGTGAACAAGCACAATATCAGGTTTCTCGACAACAAGTACCTGATTAAGCCCATGCATGGCCCGGCAGGTTATATCAAACAGGGTCTGCCCCTTACTCATAATATCCAGATCATAGTCAGGCCTAATCTTAAACAGATTCAGCACCTGGTCAAGCATCTCGCGATGCTGGGCAGTAACTGCCACCACCGGGGTTATATACTCAGGGTATTTCGATAATTCCAACACAACAGGCGCCATTTTTATCGCCTCCGGCCGTGTACCAAAGACAGTCATCACTTTAATGCGCGACATAAAGATTCTCCTCTCGGTTGGCATCAAGTGGAAAAATTCACTTATGCCGTAGTATAGCATAGGGCGGGCAAAGATTGCCCGCCCTATAACCTTGCGAAATTGCGTTATGAACGCGACTCAGGCCTAATGGCTTTTCACTGAGTCGGTGCTTTTAAGCACACCCTCATTGTTTTTTAGCACACCAATCTTCTTGGCCCCCAAAATGGCAACTGTAATGATTGACAGCAAAATCAACGCGGCATACACTTTGCTTACTTCAGTCAGGGCGATGGCACTTACGCCTAAACAACCACTGATCACATACATCAGCAATACAGCCTGTTTTTGGCTTAAGCCCATTGCTAGCAGGCGATGGTGAAAATGGCCCTTGTCCGGCTTAAAAATCGGACGCCCGCTCATATAGCGGCGGATAATGGCAAACGCGGTATCCATAATTGGCAGCCCCAGTGCCACAATTGGCACCACCAGCGCGATGGTAGCTGCGCTTTTTACTGTCCCCAGTATCGAGACCGCAGCCAGCATATAGCCTAGGAACATACTCCCGGTATCACCCATGAAGATTTTAGCGGGATTAAAGTTGTGCTGTAAAAAGCCCAGCGCACTGCCAGCCAGTGCGGCAGTCAAAATCGCTACTGTCCAAAGGTTCTGTTCCAGCGCCACTAAGAGAATAGTCACCGACGCAATTGTCGAAACCCCGGCAGCCAGTCCGTCAAGACCGTCAATCAGATTGACAGTGTTAGTCAGGCTGACGACCCACATAATAGTGAGCGGAATGGATAAATAATTAACATAAATCATGTCACCAAATGGATTTGTCAGCCATTCGATGCGGATATCAAACATAATGAGTACAGCGGCAGCCACAATCTGACCTAACAGTTTAACTTTTGCCGGTAATTGCTTTAAATCATCAATAATACCAACTGCCAAAATAACAGTGCCGCCTAATAGCAGCCCCCAGATTTCATGATTGATGCGCATGCTGGACAGCACGGCCAACACAAAACCAAAATATATCGCCAGTCCGCCCATACGGGGGATTGGAATGGTATGCACTTTACGGGCGTCAGGAGCATCAAGCGCCCCTGCTTTAATGGCCAGATCCTTAACATGGGGGGTGATAAAGTAAGCTGCTGCCAGAGCAACAGTAAAAGCCACCACATATGTTTGCATATGCTAACACCTCTTTTCTACGCAACACCCATTGTACCTCATGTGTGTAAAAGTTGTCAATCGGCCCCTAGTCGCCAAATCGTCCTCTAGCGGTATTATTTTCATTACCAATAACTATATGCGCCATATATATGCAGTATACCTCGATTTAACGCGCCTTTATACCATTTTCTTAGCAGTAGCCTTTACGGCGCAACTTGTCCACGTGTGTGGCAACAAGTGCAGGTATGTTTACAGCATGCCGTTCAGCCAGGATATACATCATTGTAAAGCAGCACTGGGCAACATCAAAAAGCTCAAGGGCAGCCCCTCGGTTCACCTCATTAATGCTGAGACTGGCTTGTTCCCCTGACGCACCGGCATACTTGCCAAGAAACTGGGTCAGTTCACCGAGTTCTTCCTGGATCTTGCAGACAGTTGTCAGCAGGGTAACATCATCAATATGCAGATGCGGCAGGCTGATGCATTTATAGTTGCCGCCATGCAGATTTTTTATCGTGGCAATGCGGTAACTCTGCTTGTCGTCATACACGTACCCTTTTTCAAACAGTTTGTCCAGATGCTCACCAATCAGGCTATCGGCATCAATACTGAACGAGTCTTCCATAACAAAGATCATTGTCACGCAGGTCTGGGCGACATCTAAAAGCTCTTCTTTAACATCAGCAAGCAGGGCCACTGCTTCAGGCCGCGCACTCAATTCATCCGGAGTCAGTTTTTCCCATGGCATAAATTTGAGCACAGCCCGGGCCAGTTCGCCAGCCTCTTCCATAGCCTTTAAGAGGGTTGAATCAAGTGTCGGAGTCAAAGACTCCAGTTTCGGTAAGTAAATCGCTTCTACCATGCATATTCTCCTATAGAAAGGCCGGTTTATGCATCCCAGAAAACCCGGACACTAAACCAGCCTCAGATTATAAATCAAAATTTCGCCAAAAATTGCTGAAATCCTTCCTTCTCACTGGATTTTCCGGTTAAAAAGAAAAGCTGCCCGGTAGTGCCAGGCAGCAGCAGGTTACTATATACAACGCGTTAAAGTTTTGCAGGCGGTATGCACCACCCGCCTGCGCCGGCAAACTTCTTTACTGCGAAATATATAGTTAACCAAAACATACGTATTCTATGCCGGCCTCGGCAATTAGCTGTTCAGCCAGTTTGTCAGGATAGCTGTACTGATAAACAACCCGCTTGATACCGGCATTTATGATAATCTTAGTACAGGCTGAGCACGGCTGGTGGGTGGAATAAATGGTAGCACCATGAATAGGTACCCCATACATGGCGGCCTGGACGACAGCACTTTGTTCGGCATGAAGTCCCCGGCACAGTTCCTGCCGTTCACCGGACGGAACCTGATTGACAGCACGGACACAGCCGGTTTCCCCACAGTGGGCTAAACCACAGGGCGCGCCGTTATAACCACTTGACAGCAGCCGCTGGTCTTTGACAATAACCGCGCCTATCTGACGGCGCAAACAGGTTGACCTGGTAGCAACCACTCTGGTTATATCCATAAAATATTCATCCCAGGTGGGACGGACAAGTTCTGTCTTCTCATTCATATTCTCTACCCCCTTGGCCAACGGTGTATAACAGTGTATTCATGGCCCAGGTACAAAATGCCTGTTTACTTTGTTCCAAAAATACGGTCACCGGCATCGCCTAAGCCAGGCACAATATACCCATGTTCATTGAGATGACTGTCAACAGCCGCAACATACACCTCAACATCAGGGTGGTGGTCGTTAACCAGCTTTACGCCTTCAGGCGCAGCGACCAGGCACATCAGCTTAATGTTTTTAGCGCCTTTGGCTTTCAACATATCAATTGCCGCAACCGATGAACCGCCTGTTGCCAGCATCGGGTCAATGACAATGAGTTCACGTTCAGCCACATCGGTGGGCAGCTTGCAATAATATTCAACAGGTTTCAGGGTATCATGGTCGCGATATACGCCAATATGTCCCACCTTGGCAGCGGGAATAAGTTTTACTATGCCGTTTACCATCCCCAATCCGGCTCGCAGAATGGGGATCACAGCAATTTTCTTGCCTGACAGCACCTTGCAGGTGCAGGTAGTCAGCGGCGTTTCGACCTGGGTTTCCTCCAGTGGCATGTTCCGGGTCAGTTCGAAGGCCATAAGCATAGACACTTCTTCTAACAGCTCGCGAAATTCTTTGGTACCTGTTTTAACATCGC
This sequence comes from Sporomusa sp., assembly GCF_035561255.1. Classification (GTDB taxonomy): domain Bacteria; phylum Bacillota; class Negativicutes; order Sporomusales; family Sporomusaceae; genus Sporomusa. The sequence goes on from NZ_DATMXX010000146.1 coordinate 20,273, forward strand.
GGATCAATGATAATTTATGCTGAATCAATGGATGATCGATTATTTTTACTTGCATATTGGTCATCTCCTTATTTCCCATCAGGCACCCGCCCGGGTTGTTTATGCATATAACGGGTATTTGCGGCACAGTTCGGCCACCAGGGAGCGGGCTTTAGCCTGAGTTTCGCTATCTTCAGGCTTGGTCAGCGTCATGGAGATGATATCACCGATAATCACCATGTCCTGTTCGGCCATTCCCCGGGAAGTGACGGCAGGAACGCCGATACGGACGCCACTTGTAACCATCGGGCTGGCCGGATCGTTCGGAATTGCATTTTTATTGACAGTAACCCCCACTTCATCGAGGAGATGTTCTGCCTGCTTGCCGGTAATGTTCTGTGCCCGCAGGTCAACAAGCATCAAATGATTATCAGTGCCACCTGACACGAGGGTAAAGCCGTTTTGTTTAAGGCGTTCAGCCAGGGCCTGCGCATTTTTAATGATTTGCCCCTGATAACGGCGGAATTCTTCACTGAGCGCTTCTTTAAAGGACACCGCCTTAGCGGCAATAACATGCATGAGCGGGCCGCCCTGGATACCAGGGAATATCGCCTTATCAATAGCCTTGGCATACTGGGCGCGGCACATGATCATGCCGCCACGAGGACCGCGCAGGGTCTTATGGGTCGTTGTGGTAACAATGTCGGCATGAGGCACAGGGCTGGGATGAAAGCCTGCTGCCACCAAGCCGGCAATATGCGCCATATCAACCATAAACATAGCACCGGCGTCGCGGGCAATTTGTCCCAGACGTTCAAAATCAATTATGCGGGAATATGCACTGGCGCCGGCCACCAGCATTTTGGGCTTATGCGTCATAGCCAGCTCAGCCACCTGATCATAGTCAATGCGATGGGTAACGCTGTCAACGCCATAGGCAACAATTTTGAAATATTGTCCGGAGATATTAACAGGGCTGCCATGGGTCAGATGACCGCCATGAGCCAGATTCATACCCAGGATGGTATCGCCAGGCCGCAGAAATGCAAAGTATACAGCCGTATTAGCCTGAGCCCCCGAATGTGCCTGCACATTGACATGCTCAGCACCAAACAGTTCTTTAGCACGGTCAATAGCCAATTGCTCAACAATGTCGACATATTCACAACCGCCATAATAACGGTGCCCGGGATAACCTTCGGCATACTTATTAGTAAGTACAGATCCCTGGGCTTCCATTACAGCCTTGCTGACAAAATTCTCAGATGCAATTAGCTCCAGCTTGTTTTGCTGGCGTTTACGTTCAAGGTCAATAGCCCCTGCTACTTCCGGGTCCACTCCTGCAAGTATTGTCATAAATAATTCCTCCCCTAAGTACGAAAAATTGCATTTTAATTAACACATCTCATAAACGGCACGCGCCCCGCCAATTAATTTAGGCCTAGTGCGCGCGGCTGTCAAATAAGCCTGTCCAATATATTTTTGCGTCAACCGCACCGGAATAGCCACTTTCTTTATATGCATTCCAATGAGTGTACTGCCAATATCAAGACCGGCATGAGCCGTAATTGCTTCAACTACCGCGGGATTGGCGAACTCGCGCATGGCACCGGCAGCCAGAGCCCCGCCGGCCTTAACAACCGGAACGACGGTGACCTGCTCAAGCTGATATTGATCAGCTACAGCCTGTTCTACAACAAGTGCCCGGTTGAGGTGCTCACAACACTGGATGGCCAAAGCTACCTGATACCAGGAACAAACCTTTTGCAAACTCGCTAAAATCCGGGCAGCCACCACATCTGAACCATAGGAGCCAATCCGGGCCCCCTGCACCTCACTGGTACTGCACCCTACCACCAGGATTTGTCCTGGCTGCAGTGCAGCCGTCTTTAGCAGTTCTTCTGCCGCCTGCATTGTCTGCCGGCCAATTGTTGCCAAGTCTGTGTCCATGAGTTATCCACCTCATTTGCGCTCTACGCTTTTTCCAGCTCCATAATTTTTTCTACCCGGCAGGCGTGACGCCCCCCGGCAAATTCTGCCTTAAGCCACACCTCAACAATCATCCTGGCCAATCCAGCACCAATCACCCGTTCGCCCAGTGTTAAGATATTGGCATCATTATGCTCGCGCGACATTTGTGCGGAAAAGACATCATGGCAGAGCGCGGCTCTTATTCCCTTAACCTTGTTAGCGGCAATATTTACGCCAATGCCAGTACCGCAAACAATGATACCCCGGTCATATTCGCCATTTGCCACCGCCCCCGCTACCTGGCAGGCAATATCAGGGTAGTCAACTGAGTCTGGCGTATATGTACCAAAATCGTGGCTGTCTACCTTCATTTCGGTGAACAGAGCCTTAATCTCTTCTTTGAGGCGAAAACCGCCGTGGTCGCTGCCAATGGCTACCTTCATTGAGTAACACTTCCTATGCCATAAATTTGCGTATCTTTTTCACCTTTTCAACGCTAATTACTTTTTTCCTGCCAAAGTGACAATTTTTCCCCATGCCGCCAGCAGCAATTGCTGGATTTGCCGGGCACAGTTACGGTACTCAGTTTCACTGCCGCCATACGGATCAGCTACGTCCCCGGCTTGTCCGGCCAGTTCAGCCAGTGTATATATTTTGTCTGTCATGCCTGGTGCCATCCCGGCTACCGCACGTTTATGCGCTTGAGTCATTGTCAGTATCAGATCAGCACTCTGCAGCTGAGCAAGTGACAGTTGCTCAGAATAATGCCTGTCCAAATTTAACCCGGCCTGACGCATTACAGACTGAGCCGCAGCCGAAGCTGGCTGACGCCCGGCGGCAATCCCGGCCGAATCGACAAGTATTGTACCGGCAAGCCCGGCTTTGGCCGCCAAATCGGTAAGCAGTGCGGCCGCCATCGGGCTGCGGCACGTATTTCCTGTGCAAACAAGTACGATCTTGAACATCCAGGATCAACCCCTCATATTTTGTGTCCGGAAAAACTATCTCATACCCTGTAAACCTGCTAATAAATTGTCGTCCATAAAATATGTATTCCCAGCAAAACCAAAACAATGCCGCCAATCATTTCAGCCCGTTCGCCGATATAGCGTCCCAGCTTACGGCCAAGGCCCAGTCCCATCAGGGCTATAACAAAGATAACGGCGCCCAGGATGACGCTCAACCGCAGCAAATCAACATCGATCATCCCCAGGCTAAAACCGGCTGCCAGCGCGTCAATACTGACACTGGCCGCCAGCATCAGGAGTGCCCCGCCGCGCAACGGGTTTCCGGGTGAGGTGTCTTCCGGGCCGCTGATATTTTCTTTAATCATGTTTGCGCCCAGCCCGGCCAGTACCAGCGCGCCAATAATTGTGGCAAAGTTTTGTACATTGGCTGCCGGCCAGTCAATGTGATAGGCGCCGACATGTTCAACAACAGTACCCAGCCAGTGACCGATATGGTAGCCGGCCAGAATCATAATAATATGAAATAAAGCAAAAACAATGGCCGACTGGACAATAACCAGCCGCCGCACTTTATTCATGCCAATCGGCACTGCCACTGAAAATAGGTCAGTTCCCAAGGCTGCGCTTAAGATGAATAATTCGAACATGCTCATAAAATTCCACCCCTTTACCTAAGGCCGTTTAAAGTCCCAACAATCTGGCTGGAGCCTTATCAATGGCCTGGTAATATATATGTGCCGGCAGGGGGCAATATGTAAGCATACCTTGTACTATTCGCGGATAATCCGGTAGCCTGAGGCCTTGCGCAGCCGATTCATTACAGCCAGCCCCAGTCCTTGTTCAGCGATACCTTCCGCATAAATAACATCAACCGCCTGATTATCAAAACTACGCAGCGCTGTATACAGGTTTGCCGCAATAACCCCGGTCTGTTCCTGTGGTCCGTAAACAGCGGTTATTACCTGCGGCGGCAACGTATTTGCAATCTCGGCAGATACTATTGCCCCCACAGCTTTACCTGCCGCCAGGGCTTTGCTGATTTCACGCTGTAAAAGCAATGCAGGGCTTTGCTGTCCGGCTTCTATCAAAAACATGGGTGCCACTGGTGCATAATGGGTATATTTCATGCCTGGCGACCGCGGAGCGGTAAGGGTGCCGGCCAGTGCCGGATCTACCTCTATTTCCCCTAACACCGCAAGCAGCATCTCATAGGTAATGCCGCCTGGACGCAACAGGGTCGGTACCGGCGTGGTACAGTCAACAACAGTTGACTCCACCCCGATGGCACATGGCCCGGCATCGATAATGGCGTCAATCTTACCGGCAAGGTCACTCTCTACATCGCTGGCTGTTGTCGGGCTTGGCCGGCCTGAGGTATTGGCGCTGGGTGCAGCCACCGGAACCCCGGCTAACCGGATAAGCTCCCTGGCAATCAGTGAGTCCGGCAGACGCACAGCCACAGTGTCAAGACCACAGGTTACGGCATTTGGTACATGGGGCTGACGCTGTACCACCACAGTGAGCGGTCCAGGCCAATACTTATCAATAAGCGCCTGAGCGCTGGCAGGAATAGTGGCTGCCAGGTTATTTAACTGATCAGGGGTATCAATATGTAAAATAAGCGGATTGTCGGACGGCCGCCCCTTAGCCTTAAATATCCCGGCCACAGCCTGAGCATCAAGACCGTTGGCACCCAGACCATACACTGTCTCAGTCGGAAACGCCACAAGCCCTCCCTGCCGCAACAGTTGAGCGGCCTCAGCCAGTACACCCCGGTCCGGATTAACCGGATCAACCTGATAATATACAGTACGCAAATAAACTCATCTCCATCGATTTTCTGACTCAACAGAACCGTCCCCGTGAGTCAGACTCAGGGGGACGGTTCTGTTGAGTCACCCTTGAATCATTGTGTTAACGAAAATACGACTACCCGTTCGATTCCGCCATAATCTTTGATAATGGCCTCAGCCTTAAGTCTGCTGGCGGTGTTCGCCAGTGCGGCCACCGGCCCGGCCTGATTAATGCCAACCTCGACGGCAATAAAACCGCCGGTATTCAAATAGGCCGCCCCTGTGGCCACAATACGCCGGTAAAAATCCAGGCCATCCGCCCCGCCTGCCAGCGCCAGCCGCGGCTCCTGACGCACTTCTGCGCTTAAGCCGGCGATATCACGGTCCGGAATATAGGGCGGGTTTGACAGTATCGCATCAAACTTACTGCCGGAAAGGGGCGCAAACAGATCGCCCAGCTGCAACTCAAGCCGCTGATCAACACTGTGCCTGACGGCATTCTCCTTAGCTATAGCCAATGCACCTGCTGAAATATCAACAGCAACCCCCCTGGCTGTAGTTAGTTTGGTCAGAATGCTGACAATAATTGCACCGCTGCCTGTCCCCAAATCAGCGATACTCGGTGCTTGTCCGGTGGCAAGACGCGCTAGTACTGTCTCCACTAAAATCTCCGTATCCGGCCGGGGAATCAGTACTGCCGGACTAACCGCAAAGCTCAAGCCCATAAATTCTTTATAGCCGGTGATATAAGCTACCGGCGCACGTACAGCCCGCCGCTTGACAGTCTCACGGTATGCTGCCAGTTCACCCGCAGTCAGGGGCTGATCAAAATTGGTATACAGGTACAGCCGGTCCTTGCCCAGGATATGGGAAAGCAGTACCTCTGCATCCAGACGGGGATTATCAATCCCTTTGGAGCCGAAGTACTGCTTAGTCCAATTTAAGATTGAACTAATTATCCACTGTTCAGTCATTTTACTCTACGTCCTTTAGCTTCTCGCTCTGCCCGGTAGTTATCAGCGCTGAAATCAGCTCATCCAAATCACCATTTAAAACAAAATCCAGTTTATGCAGCGTCAGGCCGATCCGGTGGTCAGTCACGCGGCCCTGGGGAAAATTATAGGTTCTAATCCGCTCACTGCGGTCGCCTGTGCCTACCTGGCTTTTGCGGTTTTCTGCTATCCCTGCCGCATGTTCGGCCTGCGCCAGTTCCAGTAGCTTGGCCCTTAGCACACGCATAGCTTTGTCACGGTTCTTGAGCTGGGATTTTTCATCCTGGCACTGTACTACCACACCTGTCGGCAAGTGAGTAATCCGCACAGCCGATTCGGTTTTATTGACATGCTGGCCGCCTGCGCCACTAGCGCAGTAGGTGTCAATTCTGAGATCATTCGGGCTGACGTCGATATCAACCTCCTCGGCTTCAGGCAATACAGCAACTGTCACGGTTGAGGTGTGGATACGCCCGCTGGACTCAGTGGTCGGCACCCGCTGAACACGATGCACGCCACTTTCATACTTAAGTTTAGAGTATGCGCCATCACCTTCGATGGAAAAAACAACTTCCTTAAAGCCGCCCAAATCCGGGGCATTGGCGTCAAGCATCTCAACCCGCCAGCCTTGAGTTTCCGCATAGCGGGTATACATACGAAATAAATCGCCGGCAAACAGCGCCGCTTCATCCCCACCGGCACCGCCCCTGATTTCAACAATAACGTTTTTATCATCATTGGGGTCTTTTGGCAACAAGAGCACTCTCAGCTCTTCTTCCAACGATACTATTTTGCCCTTAACCTCATTATACTCGGCTTCAACCAGCTCGCGAAACTCCTCATCCAGTTTGTCTTTCATCATTTCGCGGGCATCATCCATGGCCTGCCTTGCTTTTTTATATTCACGGAATTTTTCTACTACAGACACCATTTTGCTGTGGGCTTTGGTCAACTTCTGCCATTCACCCATATCGGCCATGACAGCCGGATCGCTGATGCGTCCCTCTAATTCCATGAACTTATCTTCAATTGCCTGAAATTTATTAAGCATTCGTCCTCACCTCTAAGTCTTCATCAGGGCGCACAGCGTTTAAGGCCGCAATAGCCACTTCAATCTGGTCGTCACTTGGTTCACGGGTGGTCAGTTGCTGCAACCACATCCCCGGGGTGATGGCACAAGCAACCCACCGGGCTTGACTACGCCCGGCAAACCGGATAATCTCATAAGCAATACCTGCCACTACCGGCAATAAAACGACCCGGGATAAAATCCTCAGCCACAGATCGGGCCACCCCAAAAAGGCAAACATAACAATACTTACTACCATAACAATGAGTAGAAAGTTGGTCCCGCAACGGGGATGCAGGCGGCTGTGTTTCCTGATATTTTCTACCGTCAATGCCTCTCCGGCCTCATAGGTGTGAATGGTTTTATGCTCAGCGCCATGGTACTGAAATACCCGCTGAATATCTTTCATTAAAGATATTCCCAGAATATACAGGAAAAAAATCGCCAGTCGCAAAATCCCCTCAAAGGTATTTAATAAACGTGAATCTGTTACGGCGCTATGAATATATTTGGCAGCATAGGTAGGAATAACGACAAACAACAAGATCGCCAAACTCAGTGAAAACACCATAGTCATAGCAATTTCCTTTGTTGTCAGTGCTTCTTCTTCCTCACCTGCCGCTTGAGCCGAAAACGATAACGCTTTAAGACCGTATACCAGGGATTCAACTAATGCCACAACACCACGCAGCATTGGTTTTTTCAATATGGGATAACGGTCAGTTATCGAGGTTAGACGCTCTTTTTGAACAGTGATGGTGCCGGACGGTTCGCGAACTGCAGTGGCGATATATTCCGGCCCGCGCATCATAACCCCTTCGATAACGGCCTGGCCGCCGACAAAAGGCTTTCTCTCACTCACGATACCCGCCCCCCCTTTATTTATAAGTACAGCAGAGCATTCCTGCTCTGCTGCCTTTTTCTTGTTCAATTTGCCAAGCTGCAATTATTCTTGGGTATTGCTGCCATAACGCTTGTTGAATCTTTCTACACGGCCGCCGGCTGCTATCTGGCGCTGTTGACCGGTATAGAACGGATGGCATTTGGAGCATACATCTACACGCAGTTCTTTTTTAACTGAGCCGGTTACAAATGTATTGCCACAACCGCAAACTACCTTAGCTTCACTGAATTTAGGATGAATTTTTTCTTGCACGTCTTGCACCTCACTTTTTAAAGCCACTTAAATTTATCCGCTGGCTGTTCGTCACGAATCCCCTCCGCTTATGCAGAGACATAGCCGGACAAGCTCCTGGATAGGTTCAACTAAGCCTCGCCGGGCATTTAAGCGCCTTGGAGGTAAGTTTCACTTTATGCGTAGTAATTATAGCATATCATGCCAAGAATGTGCAAGTTATCTTACGGCAACTTTGCCAATATCGTGATAAATACTTTGGTAAGCTCAGGATCAAATTGTATACCCGCATTTTCCCTGATTTCTCTGGTCGCGTCGGCAGGGGTCATGGGCGTACGGTATGGCCGTTGATTAGTCATCGCATCATAAGCATCAGCCAAAGCCAGAATGCGGCATTCAATAGGAATTTCTTCAGCTTTAAGACCAAGCGGGTACCCGCCGCCATTCCACCATTCATGGTGTTTAAGCACCCAGTCGGCAATAAATACCAGATCTGGTGCCGCCCTGGCAATACGATACCCAATTTCCGAGTGGCTGCGCATGATGGCTGTTTCCTCGACAGTCAGCCGGCCAGACTTAAACAAAATCCCGTCAGGAATGCCCACCTTGCCGATATCATGAAACTGGGCAAAAAGCTGCAATTCCGATAATCTATTCTCGGAAAATCCAATCTCTGTGCCTAATAAGCGCACTAAATCCTGCATCCTGACGGCATGCCCGTCAGTAATAAAATCCCGCACCTCAAGCGCTTTTTTTAATGTCTGTACAATAGCGCTGCGCGTACTGCGATTATGGAACAGTTTATCACGATACATATAATTATCTGCTTCTTTTAGCAGCTCTACGGCATCATTAGACTGCTGCGTACCTGCTGCATAACCAATCGACATGCTGAGCGTCAAACCTGGTGTCTCATGGTTGGCACTGCTAACAGCCTCTTTAATAGCTTTACACAGCAGGGCGACATCTTTAGCCAGGTAATTCTTAAGAATAATAGCAAATTCGTCGCCGCCGAATCTGGCAATGATGGCATCAGGCGGACAGGTCTGTTTTAATACTTCAGCAGCCTTGCGTAACAGGGAGTCCCCACTACTGTGGCCCAAGGTGTCATTAATCAACTTAAGCCCGTCAACATCGGCGACAAGCACCTGAACACTGTCTGCCGTTTCTTTGGTCTTTTCGATGCATTCCTCAAAAAAGGCACGATTATAAAGCCCAGTCAGCGTGTCGTGCCGGCCAACATACCTAAGCCGGGACTGCGCCTTTTCCAATGAACTCAGCATATTATTAATATTAGCCGCTAACCCGGTTAGTTCGTCCCTACCGGCTACCGGCAACCTAATAGAAAGATCTTTGCTTTTCGTAATCTTTTCAACAATGCCGTTTAACTGAGTTAATGGACTAAGTACATTCCACTCAATAAGAATCAGCATCACAATCCCAAAGATGAGACCGGCAATCAACAACATGGCAATAAAGTAATTGAGTGTCTGCTGCCCCTGCTGCGTGATTTCTCTTGCTACCATGACCCGCATCAACAAGGCAGGCTGACCATACAAATCAGGCAAGACCGTATAGCCGGCCATATAATTATCATCAATCGGTTTGACATATATCTCATCACGGTAAGACAAATAGCCCTGAGCTGAAACAAAATCCGGTGGCAAATCGCCATCCCAGCTGGCAAAATCGATCGGCAGTTGAATCCGTTCTGATATCTTCTCTTTTTCCACATAAGTCACAAAGCGGCCAATAAGTAATACTCCCCGGGCCGGAGCCATCCCGGTGCTGTTAGAAATAGCCCCGGCAGCAACTAGCATCTGTCCTTCCGGGAAAGTCAACAGGCCTTTATTAATACTGGAAAAAGGGGTGCGGTTGTCAATTGGTTTAATGTCAGCAAGCCTTGCCGCCATTTTTTCAGTTAAGTTCAATTCCTCACGTTTATCCCAGTCAAAGGCACGTGCATATACAATGCGTCCGGCAAGATCAGTATACATGATCACATTGATCTGCTGAGATATAAACGTCAGGTCTACGAAGTTGGCATCAATAAAGTCCTGACTACTGTTCTCAATAAAATGATAACTATCATCCCACTGAGCCCAATCTCTGACTATCCCCTCTAAGGAATCAACCTCGTTTTCTATGCCTTTGATCGCTCGCTTTACATTGCGTTCAGTATCACTTTTCTCCAGTTGCCGATAGCCATTAACCAGAATGGTATCCGCGGTAAGGAATATACTAAACAGCAACAAAAATAGCGTCAGGCCAATAATAATGATGCTTTTTTCCCGTAGTGGCACCTTTTTACCGCCTTTTTGCTTACTATTATAGACAAGCAGTCTCCAATACGCATAGCTACTTTTTAAGAATGGCTGGCTTACATCTCACTGACAATTCCATAACCCAGATATAGTGCAGCCCCCCAGATGAACACAGCGGAAATCTTACCGATACGACTTAACATTTTGCCTGTGCTGTCTAAGTTGCCAATTATCCGTCCGGCAAGGGCCAGCGCAAAAAACCACAGCCAGGAGACTGCTATACAGGCAACAGTAAACAATACTTTGTCGTTGTCAGCATAGTTTAAGGAACTTGTTCCGATGACCCCGATTGTGTCAAGAATAGCGTGCGGGTTTAACAGCGAAACCGATGCAGCAAACACAATCTGTTTGGCAGGAGGCATACCGCTGCCGCCCGGAACGGGACTGCTATCCGGCTTGCTATTCCAGGAAACCCAGCCCATGTAGGCTAGAAAGACAATGCCAGTTCCCAATAGGATCAGCTTAAGCCAGGCAAAACTCAAAATCACCAGTGATACCCCGAGCACTGCCGCCAGAATAAGCAATGTATCACACGCTCCGGCTGTCAGAACGGCCGGCAACGCCTGCCACAGGGTGCTCTGAAGAGCGCCTTGCGTAAAAACAAATAAATTTTGTACCCCTAGTGGTAAAATAAGCCCAAAAGCAAGAATCATGCCATGAATAAATGGTTCCACCTTTTCTCTCTCCCTCTGAAACTGACTCCAATGGTCAGTCTCTATATAGCTCTGGCCGCCGGTGTTTAAGTATCGGTAACTCATCCCGCACCTTATCCAGTGTTCTAAAATCTATCTTGCCGGTTATTACGGTTTCTACTTCACTGGCAACAGCCAGCACCCTGGCCCAGGGATCAACAAGCATGGAATGCCCATGAGCCTCATATTCGGCAGCTGCATTCAGCGCCGGTGCTGCCGCAATCACATATACCTGGTTATCAACAGCCCTTGCCCGCATTAACAATTCCCAGTGAGCCGGACCAGTAACCGGACCAAAAGCAGCCGGATAAATTAAGACCTGTGCACCTTTTAGCGTCATGGCCCGGGCCAGCTCAGGGAAGCGCACATCATAACAGATAGCCACACCGATAGTCCCCAGCGATGTCTTGACAACAGTCATGCTACTGCCGGCAGTCAGGGTCCTGGATTCCTGGAATACAGTGCCGCCTTTTATCGCAATATCAAATAAGTGGACTTTGCGGTGGCGGCCAATCAAGTCACCGCTTTCATCAAAGATAAAGCTGGTGTTATAAATATTGCCGGCCTCATCCCTTTCAGGAATTGAACCGCCCACAATGATTACCTTATATTTGGCGGCACACTCGGCTAACATAGTCACTGTTGGGCCATCCGGATAACTTTCTGCATATTCAGGAAACAGCTCCGACTGATACGGACAGTTAAACATTTCAGGCAAAACCACTAACCGGCTGCCCCGGGCAGTTGCTTCGCCAATCATTTGTCGCGCCCTGTCAATATTAACCAACTTATCGGGTATAATCCCCATTTGACAAATACCTACCGTAAATACTGACATAAATAACCCTCCCGTTATATTTGTTATCATTACAAAATAGTGTGATTTTTTAAAATCAACAGCTCTAGCTGAAGGATTTATTAACATAGCCTGTCGAATAACATAGCCTGGCAAATAAACAATAACTTGTTAGAACATAGGGAGGCCCTTCACATTCATGCAAAAAATTGCCACAATTAGTTTACAGCCGGGTATGGTCATCGCCCGCAATGTTTTCAGCACCGAAGGCGTGTTGCTCTTAGGTACTGATACAGAATTGAATCATTTACATATTGAACGGTTACGGCAGTTTGGCCTGACAAGTATATATATAAAAAACCCGTTTACTGATCAGATGGTTGATGGTGACCTCATCGATACTATCCCTGAGGTTGTCCGTGAAGAGACACGGGTACAAGCGGTCCAGGCGGTACATGCTGCATTTCAAAATATCTCCGACACCCGCCAGGTAGATACGAAGGAGTTTAAAAGAACAGCTGCCTTTCTTACTGATGAGGTTATTAAAAACCGGGGGGCCATGGTTCATCTGACTGATATTCGTTCACGCGACGGCTATACCTTTGGGCACTCGGTTAATGTCTGCGTTTTATCAACACTCACCGGTGTCAAGCTAGGCTATAATCTTCTCGAGCTCAGAGAGCTGGCTCTGGGAGCCTTACTGCATGACACAGGAAAAATGCTCATTCCCAAAGAAATCCTGGTCAAACCGGGGCCCCTCACCGTCGAGGAAAGAAAAGTCATGGAGAATCATCCTGACTATGGCTTTGATATTCTCCGCCGCCAAAGCGAAATCCCCCTTATCTCCTCCCACGTTGCCCTCCAGCATCACGAAAAGTTTGACGGCAGCGGTTACACCCGCAGCATGGGTGGTTTAAATATCCATCACTATGCCAGGATTGTGGCCATCGCTGATGTTTATGACGCTATTACCTCAGACAGACCCTACAAAGAAGGAACTCTGCCATATGAAGCCTATGAGATCATGATGTCGCTCGCAAATACCCACTTCGACCCAGTCATTTTAAGAACCTTCCTGAGTCAAATTGCAATCTATCCCTTGGACAGCATCGTTAGACTCAACACCGGTGAGATTGCCCTGGTAACAAAAGTAATCTCCGGTCTACAAACCCGGCCCACCTTGAGAGTGATTATTGATGCTAACGGTCACAGGCAAACCGAAGGGGCCGAGATTGATTTAACCAAACAGCTGACAACCTTTATTGATAAAATCTTCACCCCTGCCGAAATATTAGAACTGGACGCTAATTCAGCTTGATAAATAAACCTGAGGCATCATCCCAACGCCTGCTGGCTTTTATCAACAGGTCAAACCAGTTGGCTGTACTGTCAAAATCACGGAGATCCAGGTCTTCAGGCAGGCCATTGACTTCGACCAGATCCAATATGCCGTCTGTCACAAAATAAATAGTATCTCCGGCACGTACAGGCATTTGAACCTCGGTAATATCAAGCTCCGGAATGATTCCCAAAAGGGAACCAGCTGTTTTTACCAAACCATTGCTTGTCTCCGAAGCCACAAAAAAACCGGTAATGCCAGCTGGCACCAGAGTAAGGATCCTGCTGTCAAAATCCAGTTCGAAACATAGCATGGCGGCAAAGGTCTCTTCTGTAAAATAGCGCATTACCGTCTGGTTTATCCAGCGTACCTTGTCAACAAGCGGAATCTCCATTAAATAAGCTTCCTGCATGAGCACATTCAGAGCTGCGGTCTGGAGGGCGGTTCCCAAGCCATGCCCGGCCACATCGATCATATAGCCGGCTAAAACATGGCCGCCTTTGATAAATGTATAATGGAAAAAATCACCACTTACCATATGATAAGGTTCAAATACGGTCCGAATACTCACCTGGCCGGTATCAAGATCAGCAGGCAATAAACTGCGCTGCACTTGACCGGCAGTTTTTATGTCCTTTTTCAGGGCCTCCTGCAGACGGACATACTCCGTTATATCCCGGAAAGTAGCTACAATGGCCTGCTGGTCCCGGTAGCTGATCTGCGTTGCCGAAAACTCAACAGTAATACCATGCCCGTCTTTACGCCGGAAATTCCGCTGGCTGCGGCTCTCACCAGTAGCCAATGCCTCCTCAAGATCGGCCACAATGTCGGCTGAGATTGCTAAATCCTTAATATGGAGCCAGACTACTTCAGCTTCCTCAAAACCCATAATCTGCCGAAACTGATCATTAGCCTCCTGAATCCGCCAGGTTTCGGCATCCAAGACAATAATTCCATCGCTTGACTGTCGTAAAAGTGCGCGATAACGCTCATTCCGAGCGTTAAACACCTCGGCCTGGCGCACAGTTTCCTGCAGTTGCTGCTCTACCAACCTGGCCATGTGGCGATTTCGCTTATACAGCCAACCAGAAGTTATAACACATAGTATTAACAAAAATACTACCAGCATATTGATCGAATCCATTGGCTACCTCCGTCTGATTAACAACTATTTTCTTATTATATAATATTTTCCTGCCAGTGAAAACAGCACCGGTTACCATAAATGAAAAACGAGATTGCTCAGCTCATGCTCGCAATCTCGTTTTTTCTATCGATGGGAAATCGTTAATTTATTTTTACTTAGAACTTTACCATTCTGGTCAACAAAGGTAATGTCCACGCCACCCCAGACATCAAAGATTGTTTTATCAAGCACTACATAGTCGGATGGTTGCGTCATCGCAAGTGTTACCGCCGAACCGTGTCCCGGACTCTGAGTACGGACAGTGACAGTCATCTTATTGCCGTTCATAACTACTTTTTCAATGCCAACCCCATAACCACCTGACGGGGCTGTACCAAGATAAGCAAACAGTACGACTTTTTTATCATAATTAATATTCTTCACTTTACTCAGAACATTTTCCGGGATACGCTTGTCCTGTCTAAGCTGCGATTTATAATCAACGATAGTAGCAAAAGCCATATCTTTCAGGTATCTATCTTTATGCCAGCTCCAGTTGGCAAATTTATTGGAGGAGAACAGGGTTTTACCTGTAGTTTGAGCAGGTGGAACCGGTTTATATTGGCCAACTACCTTGTACGTCGTCCAAATGGCGTCACCGCCGCCAAACGGTTTAACCAAAATCATGGTATAATTTTTCCCGTTATGGGTTACTTTGACATGGACCTCACCATGACGGGCCAACTCGCTATGTGCCAGGCGCTTAACAATAGTAAAGCTATCTTTATCGGTAAAGCCATAGTTTTTTCCTTCCCGGCGGGCGACTTTCATTGGGTCAAGACGCCAGCGTTCGTAACCTGCGTCAACATTCTGCTGCCACTTAATTATTTTGGCATAATCAAGGTTTGCCACCCCTGGTCCTACGTCAATTTTTCCCGAACTGGCAACAACTCCGCCTGGTAATACTCCCGGTATTTTAACAACAGTCTCAATAATGCCCTGAACCGAGGTATCTTTAAGCACTACAGCCGGCCGATCATCTGTCATTACCTGTTTAACAGGAACTTGAAACATCTTACTTCCTTCTGCTTGCACTGGAATACTGCCGTCTTCAGCTTCCTCAACTCCGGTAGTCATATCCCCGGTTGCAGTGGCTAAAACGGTCTCTTGCGTCATAATCGGTGTTGACTGAGCCCCTTGTTCAAGCACAGCAGATTGAGTCAGATTCAGCCATTGGGCCGATGCCGGCTCAGGCAGGGCAGCAAAAGAGGTTGCAGCCGTAATCACTGCCAGACCGGTGACAGCAGAAATAAATTTTATCTGTTTCTTATTGATTTTCATGTTTTATCCCTCTCATTTTATTAATCTATTGCAATTGACTCCTTAGTCAACTCATCTACTTAAACGCCATCGTTCCCTCAAAGGTAACGCCACCAACACAAGAAAAACTTCCCAGACTCAGGGGGACGGTTCTGCTGAGTCACAAACAGCAAAAAAGTGACTCAAGAGAACCGTCCCCTTGAGTCACTTTTGTTGTTTCTTTTATTTTGCTACACTTACTTTGGTGAGTGTTTTTGCCAGGTTTAGGAGTTCTTCTTCAGTCGCTGTGCCTTCCAGGGTTACCTCTGTGTTGTCGACTGTTACTGTTACTTTGTTACGATGCGGGGGTTTGATCTCGACTGATTCATTGGGAACCGGGGCAGCCATTTTTGTGCGTGCTTCCGGGGGTTGCGGGGCTGTCCGGAGGTTTCGCTGAATTTTTGGGGCCTGGGTAACAATTATTTCGTCAGGTGCACCCTGGTGATAAACCTGGCGGATTCTTTTGGTGGCAGCGTCAATGCTGACAATATCGGCTTTTCGTTCTGCCAAAGCCAGCATGGTTTCGCTGGCCGCCGGAACCGGTGATTGCGGCGGGACAAGGGCAATACTGGGCTCCTGAGCAGCAGGTGGAGTCACATCTGCTGCTTCGGGTTGAGCGGCTTGAGAATCCTGTGCCGGTTTAGCGGGTAAAACCGGCGTCCGGGTATCAGCCGGCGGTGTAACTAGATTGGGTGGTGTCTTCGCGATTGTTGGGGGCTGCGGAGCTTCGGTGACTGGAGCAGGCGACGTCTTAACTAATTGCTGCTCTGGGGTGACCGGCGGCATAACCTGCAACAACGCGACTAGAACAACAGCTGCGACCGCACTTGTCAGACCGGCAAAGCCCCAGGCCCGATGCCTTTTGCGGTTTTCCCGGGCAATGGTATTGGCTGCTTGATTTACCAGGTTATCGAGCACTGCCGGAGGTGGTGCAAGCATTGGTTCTGATGCATCCTTAACCAGTTTGGCGGTCAATAGCAGTTCTTGTAACTCAGGTTCCTGGCTCTCTTCGGGCACCACACCCCGGTTAAGGGCATCAATGGCGGCTGACAGCGCTTCTGCTTGTCTTTTCTCGATTTTTGTATTATCCTGCACCAGCTTCACCTCCTCCTGTTAACCCATGCTCGGTAAATAAGTCTTTAAGTTTTTTCAGCGCCCGCTGCTGCAGCATTTTTATCGCAGCACCGCTTTTGCCCATAATCCGGGCAGCATCGGCAACCGACAGCCCCTGAATAATCCGCAGTTCAATGACCTGCCGCTGTTCAGCAGGCAAGCGGGCCAGCAGGCCGAGTACTTCCCCGCGCCATTCAGCGTTTACTGCAGACTCTTCCGGCCGTGAATCGGGATCAATGATCGGCTCATTGTATTCAGCAATATCCACAACCTGGGGAGCCCGGCCGCGTTTACGGTAATAATCAATAATAAGATTAAGGGCAATCCGTGACAAATAGGTTTTAAAGGTGGCGTTCGTTTCTTTATAACGTGGTAATGCTGCCAGGGCCCGTAAGAAGGTGTCTTGTGCAATCTCCTGGGCATCTTCGGGATTGCCGGTTTTTGCTAAAGCCAAACGGTACATAGAAGGCCAATGGCTGGAAACAAGCGCATTAAGTGCTGCGCGGTCACCTTCCCTGGCTTTGGCAATCATAATATTTTCATTTTCTGACAATCATTGTCACCACTCTTTAGGCTTACATATAATTTAACGTTACAGAAGCCAATAAGTAACGCCACAGGTCGTTATCTTATAGTATGTTACGAATGCATGAAAAAAATTTCTTAGTTTCATTACTTTACCAGAAACTCTCCCAGGGCAAGAGGGAGCTGTGCCAGCTTTTCTTTTACCTCTTCAACATCATCAGCAAAATCATCAGCTGTTGCTTTATCGTCAAAGCGCACTTTGACATCTACGGTATGTCCATCATACAAACGAAACGAGGTCTCAACCAATCCAATATTCTCTGTCTCTACACAAATCCTGAGCCAGGTCTCGGTCACTGTCTGTCCGGATTTTTTTCGATCTTCCTGCTCCTGGTGATAGATATGGATATGGGCCGGGTAGGCGGTCTGACCCTCACCAAAATACAGTGGCACGGTAAAGGTCAATATGCTCTGATTATCCTGACGCTCGGCAATGATACCGCCTGGTTTGGGCATAGTTTCAGCCAAGCCCCTGATTATATTGGCGGCAGCCTTCAACTCTTCAGGGTTTTTCCCTTGCCCGGCTGTGGTTAACGCGACTAAATCCAGTTGGGGGCCAGGGGTGGCTTTAGCCGTAGGCCGTCCCTCAGGACTAAACGGCTCTGCTGCCTGTTCCAAGGTTGCAATAAATAGTGCCAGCTTTTCCGGGAGCGGCTGGGTTGATTTAATAAAGGCAATCAGGGGTTCAGGCAGGTCTTGCAAGTCTTGCAGGGCCTGCCGGGTTTGAAGATTTTGTGGGCCTGTATTCCCGGTCTGGGCCGGTAGTTCCTGGCGCAGTAAGGCCTGAATAAATTCCCGGACCTCCGGTGGCAGGCTTTTGACCACCTCAGAGCGGCTAAAAACAGACTTCAATAAGGCAGGCACATCCACATCCTGCTGCTCTTGTACATCAGGGTGGGGCTGTGGCATATTTGGCAAGGCGGGGATATCTCCTTTTACCTGCCTGGGCGTACCCGGCAAGGGAGCTGCCGGCGGTTTATCAGGTTCGGCATCCCGGACATCCGGCTTACTCAATACCTGGGACGCCACCTCCGGTTCACCTGGCAAAACCTTAGGCTGAGCTGGTGCCGGTGTTTCAGGCCCTGGCTCTGCGGGCAGCTTCACTGTAGGAAGAACAGTTGCCGGCAGCTCCGGGTTCTCAGCCAAAGCCTGCTCCGACTGAGATGCTGCTGTGGCAGCAAGTTCACGCAATACCTTGACGGTTGCTCTAAGCTCTGCCGGGGTTAGCTTTCGCCAGACATTGATCAGCTCAGTCAATGCTGCCTGCGGCTTACCTGCCGGTATTCCTGCAGGCGGGGGAGCCACGTCCTCGCCTGCACCTGTCATCGCTTGCTCCAGTGCCGCAGCTAATATTGTCAACTTCTCAGCAGCTGTCCGCGGCGCCTTAAGCAGCGAAGCCACCCCTTCAGGAACAATAGTTTGTGCGGCCTGCGACTGATGCAATATATCTTTAACAAGCTCTTGGACTTCGGGTGGCAAACTGTTAACAACCGCGGTGCGGGCGGTAACTGTTTTGCCAAGTTCTGCCAACTCGATGGTGATAAAGCTTTCCAATGACAACAATGCCGCCTGCGCGGGTGCTGCTTTCGTGCCAGTGGCATTCGCCTGAACCTCACCACTGGAATCCTGATTGACCACCAGACTATCTGCCGTTTCAAGCTTGACCGGCAGAGCCGGAGCGGTACTGTTGATATTAATACTATTCACGCGGTTGTACACCTACCTTCCTCATTCCAATAACAAATACGGCGATACTGATAATAGCAACAACTGCACTACTATTAAACATAGCCGTATAGCCAAATTTTTCGCCGGCAAACCCCAGGACAACAGCACCTGCAGTGATGCCCAGGTCCATAAATGCTGTAAAAAATCCCAGCGCAACTCCCCGGTCCTGGGGTGGTGTATAATCAACAACCAGGGCATTAAGTGTCGGCATAAATGCGCCAAATCCAAAGCCATATAATAGGGCTATTATGATCAGCATTTCACTGCTGCTCAGTTGGGCCAGCATCAGGACAGCGCCAACCACCAGTGCCATACATGGCAGGATAACCCGCTGGCGGCCAATCCTGTCAGACAATTTCCCGATAAATACCCGGCTGGCAACAGTACTGGCTGCAAAAGCGGTAAAAAAGATCCCGATATCGCTGATTCCCTGCTGTGGGGCAAACAATGGCAAAAAAGCAATAATGGCACCATAAGTGGTAGCTCCGCCAAATAAGGCCAACGCCGGCATCAGCACCTCACGCCGTTTACCAACAGCTAAAAAGCTACCGGCCGGCCGGCCACCGTAGTTTGCAACCGCCAGATCTTTCACCAGCAGGATACAGAGAAAAGCGGCCCCCGCCACCGCTGCCGACAGTCCAAACAAATAATTAAAATCACCGGTCCTGCTGATAACTGCCGTACCCCAGGCGGGAAATAGAGCCATGGCAATAACATTAGAGGTGCCGTAAACACCCATAGCCTCACCCCGCCGCGCCGGCGGTGCCAAATCGGCGATATAGGCCGCTGAAGCGGCCAAAAAAGCGGCATGAGCCAAACCATGGGACACACGCATAATATATAGGGGGTAAATCGCATTAACCAGGCCGTATAGCATAAATAACAGCGTAAAACAGCCTGCACCAATCATCATAACCTTTTTCCGTCCAATACGGTCGGCAAGCTGACCGAAATATGGCCTGATCAGTACAGCCGCCATGGTATACAGACCAGTGACCAGTCCAACCTGTGCAGGTGTGCCGCCCAGGGTGTCAACATATTGAGGCAGAATAGGCAATAACAAATAAAAGCTGCCAAAGTAGAAAAAATTAGCCAGACAACTAAGGGTAAAATTTCTGGACCAAAGTGCACCGTCCTGAGGGTTCATACATACCTCCTTGAACTATCTACCTATATATTTGGCCTGCTCTGTCCCGGTTCCTGCTGCTTAAATTTATTTTTAAGCTGTTTTTTATTTAATGACTTAACATAAGCTCACAAATATTTGCATGGCAACATAAACTACAGTAAAAGCCGTAAGGAGGCAACATAATGGCAACTTTCCAAAGTATGATATCCGGACGCAACTGCAAGCCAAACCCTGTAGTTCAGCTGGTTCCCAGCCAGTCGCTCACTGCCGGTTATTTTTTGTTACAGGTTGAGCCTGCCATTCGTCATGGGATCAAGGAGCTTGAAGGCACAAGTACGCGCCATGCTATGACTGAGTTAGCGCTTATGAGTTATTTAATGGGCATGGGTTTTGAATATCGGACAGCTAAAGTAATTGTAGAGTCTTGGGAAACTGATGACAGTTTATTGGCACAAGGACTCTTAAGCGAGTAAAAAAAGAGATTGCCGGCACCGCCCGCAATGACCGTGGAGGACAATACACTCCAACCGGTCATTGCGAGCCTTGGCGCGGCCAATCTCTTTTTAGCTACTCAATTACAGTAACTAATTGCCCAAACAACTCTTTATTTGCCTTAATTTTTTGCTCGCCACCCAGCACACACAGGTAATTAGCCTTCATAACGGCATCCACAACGTCCGAAAGTTTTCTGATATCGTCCTGCCTGGTAGCCAAAATCTCATCCCGCTCCTGTTGCAGGTCAGCCTGACTGATATTCCTAATGTAAGCGGCATCAGCCCTTTCACCTTTCATCTGTGGTGTCAGCGGTGCATCCAGGGTACTCATGGTCCCAATAATGTATTTGGTCATTTCCCGCTTGCTAACATTGCCAGGGGTAAAGTCATTCAAATATTGAACAGTCTCATCATATACTTTTACGGTTTCGCCCAGGTTGGGGTCCCGGTAAGAGCCAAATACAACATTACCACTCCGGTCAAACTGGGCAAAGGCACCGTAGGCACCGCCCTGAACCCTAATCCGGTTCCAGAGATAATCATAACGCAGGATTGTCTCAAGGACCTTCATACTGCCACGATAGTTATAGCCGAGACGGCGGAAATTGGCGCCTTTAGCAACATATTGCACCTTGCCTGAGGTTAAGAGTCCCTCGTTAAGCGCCTGGGCTTTGAAGCTATACTTGACTGGTTTAAACTGCCTGGAGCCCAGTTTCTCTTTAAGTACGGTGAGACTCTTCCGGAATTGCTCATAGTCTTCCTTGGTGCAGGTAACGCCTACCAGCAGATTATCCTTATTAAATACTGTTTGGGCTACAGCCGACAACGTCCGGCCTATCTCCTTCACCTTGGTTTCAAGGTTATCCTCAAGCGCGGCAATAAACTTGTAGTAGGTCAGTAAGCCAACCTCATTGTATTTAGCAACAGGTGATAAGTAGGATAACAGGCGGCTGGCGACCACCTGCTGGCCGCGGCGGAACAGTGCCGTATCCCATGCGGCCTTAGTTTCGCGGATAAGCTCCTTGAGCCTGCTGCCGTCATTAAACAGGCTGCCACCGGTTACGTCCCCTAAGAGACCAAACATCTCCGGCAGCTTGCTTACAAGTGCCTTGGCTTTAACCCTAAACATCGGGGTAAAGGTCTCATCATCGGCGTTCTCGGAAAAAGCAAAAACATCATAGGCAAAACCGCCGGTATGAATGTTAATCTCCTTGGCCAATTCGGTATATGGCAGCTTGGCGGTGTCTACTTTACCTAAAATATCAGCTAACAGAAACACATAGGGCAGTTCAGCTTCAGCAACAGCGCCAATATTAAAGTAGAGGTTTATATAGGCAATCTGATTAGTAAAATGGGGATGCAGCAGTATCGGCACTCCCTGTTCTTTCTGCTCAACGGTGACCAATTCTTCCGATTTAGGATCAATATCTTTTAACTCCAAAAGCGGGATTGACTCTAACGCCTCCGGTGAATCAGCCGCTTCCTGGCGTTCTTTTAAGGCCTTTGTTTGCTTAACGAGGGTATCCAGTTTGGCCTGGCTGAGGCTATCTTTGTACTCAGCTAATTTTTGTTTTAACTCTGCAGCCTTTTGGGCGCCAATATCACAGCTCGGCTTTAAGGCAACCAGCGCCTGATGGGTATTGTTAATGAGATAGGTTTTTATAAGCTGTTCAAAATAGCCTTTTTTATATTGCTGCTTAATTTTCTCCAGCGACGGTTCGTACGCCAGGTGGATCAGCGGATCTTCATCATAGAGCCAGCTGTCAAGACACTTCATGTTGTAAACAAGACCTTTAGGACGGTTGCCATAGTTAGCTTCTCTGAGGTGGAACTCGAAAATATTAACTGACGACTCAACCAGTTTTTTATCCAGGCCATCTTTTGCCAGTTTCGCTAAAGTAGTCGAAATAGCAGCCTGGAAGGCGTCAAGCTGATCGGCATTTGCGCCGCTTACGCCGAAGGTCATTGTCGGCTGCAAAATGCTTTTGCTGTAGCTGCCAAATACCTCTTTGCCCAGTCCAGCATCTAATAACGCTTTTTTAAGCGGTGCTGCCGGTGTCTCCAGCAGGATATGCTCCAGCATCATCAGCCCCAGGTAGCTTTCGGGATCGGTAGCTTTGCCGGCAGCGATATTGAGGGTAATAAAGGTCTTATCTTTGGTTGATTCCTGCGGAGATACCGGATAGTCAACCACTTTAACAACAGTTTTCTTAAATGGCTTTTGCAGCGGGATATCTGAATCGATGGTTGCCGCAGCAAAATCTTTAAGATAAGCCTGATCCAGGAATTTCAGATTATCGTCTAAATCCAGATCGCCATACAGGAAAATATAGCTGTTGGACGGGTGGTAATATTTTTTATGAAAGGCAACGAACTGCTCTTGCGTAAGCTCAGTGATATATTCCGGATCGCCGCCAGACTCGACGCCATAGGTAGTATCCGGAAACAGCGCAGCATAAATCTGATGTTCCAGGATAGCGTCAGGTGAAGAGAATACTCCTTTCATTTCATTATAAACAACGCCTTTATATGTGAGTTCAGCGTCCTTGTCAGGCAGCTCATAATGCCAGCCTTCCTGCATAAGAATCTCGGGAGTTTCCAGCATCCGGGGGTAGAATACGGCATCCAGGTACACGTCCATCAGGTTGCGGAAATCTTTTTCGTTGCGGCTGGCAACAGGGTACATGGTCTTATCCGGGAAGGTCATCGCATTAAGAAAGGTATTAAGCGAACCTTTTACCAATTCAACAAACGGTTCTTTAATCGGGAATTTGCGCGAACCGCACAATACGGAGTGCTCTACAATATGCGGCACACCGGTTGAGTCTTCAGGCGGGGTACGGAAGGTGACGGAGAAGACTTTGTTATCATCATCGTTGCCTAGATATAGCAGGCGCGCGCCACTTTGTTTATGCACAAACAATTTGGCATCAGAGTTAATCTCGGCTACGTGCTTAGCATCCATTAGTTTAAAACCGTGATAGGTCTGGCCGATCTTAAAGGACATGCTTTTACCTCGCTTTTTGTAGTTTTACTTTTTATCCTATGTATTGCCTTACCAAGAGGTTATATCTTTTGCCTTTCGTCAGATTGGAACAGTTTTCCTGCAAAAAAGAGAATCTAATAATAGATTCTCCCGTTTGCCACACATTTAATTATAAAATTACAAATTCTATTATATCCAATGCGTTAAAGTTATCAGGCTAATACCAGCCGCGCAGTTTCATTGCCTCAGTCAGCCGCTCCAGGGCGACAATATAGGCAGCTACCCGGAGGGTGCTCTGATATTTTTTACTGGTCTCATAAACCTTCTCGAAGGCCTCTACCATCATTTCTTCCTGGCGGGCATGCACCTCTTTTTCGGTCCAATAATAGCGGTAGAGATTCTGCACCCATTCAAAATAGCTGACGGTAACACCACCGGCATTCGCCAGAACATCAGGAATAATCATAACGCCACGGTTGGCCAATACCTCATCGGCGGCAGGTGTTGTCGGGCCATTAGCGCCTTCAGCAATGATCCGGGCTTTAATGCGGTCAGCATTATCGCCGGTAATCTGACTCTCAAGGGCACAGGGGGCTAATACCGTAACAGGCAGTTCCAGCAGTTCGGCATTACTCATGCTGCTGGTGCCGGGGAACCCCATTACCGAACCCTTATCTTTTATATACTCCTCGACAGCATAAGGATTAAAGCCATCCGCTTTGTAGATTGCGCCATGCACATCACTGACAGCCACAATTGTGACACCAATATCATAAAGAAGCTTGGCGGTGAAGCTGCCTACATTACCAAACCCCTGCACTGCTGCGGTTGTCTGATTGGCATTTAAACCAAGCTTTTTAAAAGCCTCCCGTACGGTAAACATAACACCCCGCCCGGTAGCTGAACCACGGCCGGCCGAGCCGCCGATCGTTTTAGGCTTGCCGGTAATAACCCCAGAGGCCAGACGACCGAACGATTTGCTGTATTCATCCATCATCCACCCCATGATCCGGGAATCGGTGTTGACATCAGGGGCAAGTATATCAACATACTCACCGATAATTGGCGCTATTTTTTGAATATAACCGCGTGACAAACTCTCCAGTTCGCGGCGGGACAGGTTGCGGGGTTCGACAATAACGCCACCCTTGCCGCCACCATAAGGCAGGTTTAATATCGCGCATTTGAAGGTCATCCAGAAGCTAAGGGTCTTAACCTCATCCATGTTAACATTCTGATGGAAGCGGATACCTCCTTTAGCCGGGCCAAGCGCAGTATTGTGCTGAGCCCGGTACCCTTTGTATACCTCCAGACGGCCATCGTCCATAATGACCGGGATGGAGACCTCGAGCGTCCGCTCTGGCTCAGAGCAGCTTAGCTGCGGCAGGATCTATCTTAATTAAGGTTGCTGCTTTGTCTAACTGGACTTTCGCCATTTCAAAATATTTTGCATGCTTATCAACCCCCTGGATATATTTAAATATTCTTACATTTTCATCATATTATTCGTTAATGCTTTTTGTCTACCGAATACATAATACAAAATCAATCCTATTAGTGTAAATTAGCAGTGAAAATATGCATTGGTCAAAAATTCTGAAAGGATATTTCTCATGACCCCCGAAAAGAT
>NZ_DATMXX010000147.1:0-30076 GCF_035561255.1 Sporomusa sp.
GTGTAAGATTTTTACATATATACATTGTTGACTGGTTAAACCCAGAGGCTGTGTCCCTTTAATGTGGGGTGCAGCCTCTTAAATTTAATACTGTGAGGGAGGAGATTGATTTATGGCGGTTATTCTTACTCTTGATAGCGAGAAACTGGCTGATACTTACGAGAAAACAAGCAATTCCCAATTCGGCAAAGGGTGCATTCTCTTAGAAAAGCTTGCAATCAAGCCTGGAGATTCGGTTCTTGATATCGGCAGCGGTACCGGCAGGCTGGGAAGGCAGGCACTCTCTCTACTCGGGCAGACAGGGAGTTTTATAGGTATCGATCCTTTGGCAGAACGGATTAAGATTGCCAATGAGAAAAATGAACATGCTAATGCCGTATTTAAGATAGGTAATGCTGAAGACCTTAGTCCATTCTCAGATGATAGTTTTGACATCGTATATTTGAACTCTGTGTTTCACTGGGTGCTTAATAAGGAAGTGGCTTTACTGGAAATATTCCGGGTGCTGAAACCAGGGGGAAAGGTTGGTATTGCCACCGGTGCAAAGGAATTAAACAGTGTTACCGGTATGAAGAAGATTATCGACAATGTGTTAAAGCAAGAGCCTTACCGCCAGGTTGTGCGTATTGAGGATAGTATCCATAATCAGCACGGTCTGACGACCACACAGTTGATTCAATTGCTGACAGGAGCTGGGCTGACGGTTAGCGATGTACAGGTTTTAAAAACGAACCGGGTGTACCAAACACCCCGGGAAGTGACCGAATTTAGTGAGGCCAGTTCCTTCGGCAACTATTTGAACCATGTTCCCGATTCATTGCGGGCTCAGGCTAAGGTTGATATCGAAGCAGCATTGGAGAAATACCGTACTGCACAGGGAATCCAGTTTGAAAATTACACGATATTTGCACTTGCCGAGAAACGAAGGCAATAGGATACAGGGTAGACACATACCAAAATTTGTATTGACAAATAATGTATGATGATATATAGTGGCTTTAAATACAGGTTATATTGCAGTGCTGACTAGTCAGAGAACTAGAGGCTGTATCCATTATTTTGGATGCAGCCTTTTTATGTTGGAAAATTACCGAATTAGGAGTGATGTATTGAAAGATGTTGTTACCAAAATGGGGAAAAAGGATATTTTATGGTATTTACCGTTTTTTAGCAATAGCGATTTTTTTATTACTCTGGGAAATTGCACCACGAATTGGGTTGGCAGATCCGGTCTTTTTACCCCCTTTCTCTAAAGTATTTGCCGCACTTTGTAACTTAATAGCAAGTGGTGAGTTATTTAAACACCTTGCGGTTAGTTTGCGCCGTTCTATTATCGGGTTCAGCCTAGGAATGATGGTATCCATTCCATTGGGTTTAATGATTGGCTGGTTCAAAAATTTCGAAAGTTTTATTGACCCTTTACTGCAAAGCTTTCGACAAACATCAACCTTGGCATTGTTTCCGGTATTTATTCTCTTGTTTGGTATCGGTGAGGTCTCGAAGGTTGCAATTATTTTCTGGGGCGTTCAATGGGCGATATTATTGAATACAATTGCCGGCGTCAAGAATGTAGAGCCACTTTTAATTAAAGCAGCAAGATCTATGGGGACTTCTTCATTTAAAATTTTTATAAAAGTGGTCATTCCGGCATCAATTCCGTCTATATTTACCGGAATTCGCCTTAGTGCAACTACCTCGATTCTGATCCTGATTGCGGCCGAAATGATCGGGGCTAACGCCGGATTAGGATTTTTGCTGTATGACGCTGAAGTGAAGTATCAAATTCCTACCATGTATGCATCTATCCTTACTATGTCTATGCTGGGACTACTGCTGAACTATTCGTTAGTGGCGATTGAAAAAAGGGTTACCAGTTGGAAAGAGGAAGCAACTGTAGGATTCTAAGATAAGATTCTGGTGTGGTTGCCAGAATGGCATTACACTATTCGAAAGTAGTTATTTGTTCACGTAAAGGGGTAATAGTATGAGGAGAAAATCTATGTGGAACAGGATTACCTTACTGCTAAGCTTGTTATTGTTGCTTGGCTCAACCGTATTAGCAGGCTGCGGTAGCCAAACTGCCAGTAAATCTGAAGAGGATAAGCCAAAATTTGTTAACGGTAAACTAACTAAAGAATTTCACATTAAGGCACCCACACTTGAAGGTTTTAATGAAATGATTATTGCTGATCGTAAAGGATTTTTTAAAGAGGTAGGCATTGTTATTGATTATACCGGCGTAGTTCCAGCCGGGCTGATGGCTCAATCTGTCATTAAAGGTGATAATAATTTATTTAGCTCTGGCCATCCTGCTACGATTGCCAATGCCAGAGATGCAGGTGTCAAGATAAAGATTGTTACCCATAGCATGTGGGATGACCCTGACCCGGACAAAGTTCATATAACCTGGATGATTAAAGATGATGGTAAAATCAATTCTCCCCAGGATCTAATCGGTAAAAAAATTGCTGTTAACAGCTTGGGATCCTGTGCCGAACTTTTGACACTGGAATTCTTGCGGCAAAATGGCATAACCAAAGATAAAGTAACTATTGTAACAATGCCTGATAAACAGCAGGAGCAAGCACTTAAGCAAGGCTTGGTGGATGTTGCCGTCCTACACAACATTTATCAGAAGGCCGCCCGCAATCATGGCGGGGTTAAGGTATTGAGTACTAGTTATGATATCGGTAAGGGGGCCGGTAACGGTCCGGCCAGCGGCTTGGCAGTGCGGGCATTTAGTGATGATTTTATTAAAGAGTATCCGGATGTGATCAAGGCATATATCGCTGCCGACATAAAGGCCCAGCATTGGATCAATGACCATTATGACGAAGCATTGCAGATTGCAGCTGATTATCTGAAGGTGGATGTAAAAGATACGGCAGGTAACGTGTATCCGCCAGATAATTATATTGATGAGAAAAAAATAAGCTTCTGGATTACTCTGATGGAGAACAATGGGTTTGCCCAGCCGGGAACAATAAAGGCCTCTGATTTGTATACCAATGAGTTAAATCCCTACTATACGGGGGAACTGAAATGACAGATAAGCAACCGCCGATACCAAGCCTGGCAGGAAGGGTACTGCAGTTACAACTGCCAATCTTTCGGGAGATTGCTACCCTGGCCGATCAGTGCAGCGCAATTAATTTAGGTGGAGGTACGCCGGATTTCGCGGCGCCGCCTGAGCTTAAGGCTGCAGCCAATGCAGCGATCCAAGGTGATTTGAATCAATATGCGCTGTCTCAGGGTGTAAAAAGGCTGCGGGAAGGGATCGCCGGCAAACTCCGGCAAGCTGGCGGGGAGTTTGATCCTGAAACAGAAATTACCGTTTGCTGTGGCGCTACGGAAGGAATGGCAGCCTCACTGCTTGCTGTTATTAATCCCGGTGATGAGGTAATTATTCTTGAGCCGGCCTTTACTATCTATGGGCCTGATGTTGTGCTTAGCGGCGGCAAGCCAGTCTATGTAGAGCTAAGACCACCCAATTTCCGGATTGAGCGCCATTCCCTGGAGGCAGTATGGTCTTCCAGAACCAAGGCTATTATTATCAATTCACCCCATAATCCTACCGGCAGGGTTTTTGACAAGGAAGAACTGACTATTGTCGCTGATTTTTGCCAAAGATACGGTCTAGTAGTCATTACCGATGAAATTTATGATGAGATTCTTTTTGATGGGATTACACTGCCGAGACTTTGGGCGATACCCGGTATGCGGGAACGTACTATAATTATCAACGGGTTTTCTAAAACATATAGTGTGACCGGATGGCGGCTAGGGTATATAGCTGCGCCTGCTTATCTTACAAAAGGGATCCGGATTACCCATAACTATTTAACAATCAGTGCTGCGGCACCACTGCAGCACGCGGTTGTTGCGACCATTGGATTTACTGAAACATATTATCAGGAACTAAAAAAGAATTATCAGGTCAGACGGGATTTACTGCTTGAGGGCTTGGGGAAATTAAATATTCCGTGCAGTGTACCGCAAGGCGGCTACTTTTTGTTAGCAGATTTCAGCCACTTTGGCTGGAGCAATGATGTGGCTTTTGCTAAACGACTTATCGAAACAGTAGGGGTGGCAGCTGTTCCTTTATCCGGGTTTTATCACGCTCCTCCAGGAAATTCGCGGATTTTACTGCGGTTTGCATTTTGTAAAAGAACAGAGACCCTTCAAGGTGCATTGCAACGGCTGCAAAATATTGATTTAATGTATAACAAGGTATAAGGGGAGAGTCTATGCCTACATATGGAAAGGTAACCAGCGCAGCTATTGCTGAACTGGAAAAGATTGTTGGTGCAGAAAACGTGATCCGGGGCGAGGCTATTCCGGAGCAGTATGCCTATGATGCCGGTACGCGCAATGAAGGACGGAGATATCCGGAGGTTCTGGTTTTCCCGGGAAATACGCAAGCGGTCGCAGAAATTCTAAAAATAGCAAACAACCGGCTGATCCCGGTGACACCGCGCGGCGGCGGTACCGGTCTGGCAGGAGGGGCAGTGCCGCTAAACGGCGGGATTGTTCTTGATTTGCGCCGCATGAATCGAATAGTGCATATTGATCCTGTGGCCCGGTATATGATAGTGGAACCGGCTGTGCGGACGATTGATATACAACAGGCAGCCAGCCAGCATGGGTTGCTGTATGCCGGTGACCCCTGCAGCAGTGATGATTGCGTTATAGCCGGCAATATCGCTACAAATGCGGGCGGCAACAGAGCGATAAAGTACGGTGTTACAGGCGATCAGGTATATGAATTAGAGGTCGTTACCCCACAAGGAGAGATTGTTATATTAGGCGGGCGGCTGAAGAAAAACTCGACAGGCTACGGTTTGGTCAAACTGATTGCCGGCTCGGAGGGAACATTAGGGGTAATTACCCGGGTAACAATAAGGTTGCAAAAGCTTGCATCTTTATTACCTAATTTCTTAGCCATATTTCCCGGTTTAACGACAGCGATTTCTTTTGTGGGGGCTCTACTGGAGGATACGGTGATTGATCCCATTTCCATTGAATTGATTGACCGGCAAACGGTATTAGATCTGGAGCGGTATCGTCAGGAAAAAATATTTGCCGATTACACGGGCGATTGTCTGATTATACAACTGGAAGCGTATACTCAGGAAGAACTGCATAAAAAGTGGGATAGGCTGCAAACGCTTTGTGATACTCATGGCTGCCACAGTATCTATGAAATAGCTGGTGAAAAAATCTGGCCGGCACGCAGGGCCTGGGGGAAAGCGATCGAGGTGGAGCATCCTGTCGGGGTATCGGAAGACATTGTTGTGCCAGTAGACAAAATTGCGGCATTTGTTGGTCAACTAGAGGAGCTGACCAGAGAATTTCAGTTTCAGTTTCGTATTGCCGGTCATGCGGGGGATGGTAATATGCATGTAAGAATCATACCCGGGGAAGTGCCGGTCGGTGTGTGGCCGGCAGCGGTGAAAAAATTCAGGGAAAAGCTGTATACAGCCACTTATGATCTGGGCGGGCGTTTGTCAGGTGAACATGGGATTGGTCTAAAGCGCAAAGAAGTTTTACGAACAATTATCGATCCTGTTGAACTGGCGCTTATGCAGGCCATTAAAACGGCTTTTGACCCTAACCACATTTTGAATCCCGGAAAAATATTTGATATGATGAGCCCAGCGACAAGCACTGCAGATACAGCGGTTTTATGCTGACATATTAGGTAATAGTAAGTGGTAATTAAACTATAAAAAAGCTTGCATTTTTCATTAGAATAAGTATAATAAAAGAAAAACTTGATAGATGCTGATTGGTTGTTAACCCAAAGGCTGGCAGGATATTCTTAGTAAAATAAGATATCTTACCAGCCTTTTCGATACTCATAAGTTAGGTATTCGCTTAGTTTAAATATATAAAAGTGTCCCTTTTACAGGGGCTGATCAGTGGATTAACTGAAGGCCACAGAAATAGCCAGCTATTTCTCGTGGCCTTATATTTTTTTCTGAGGTGATGAAATGGCTCAATATATTAGGAGGGTTGGCAAAATGAACGAGTACATTAAAGAAGTAAAAGGACGGTTAGTTGATGTTTCAGGTATTGTGGCATTCTTTGCCTTATGGGAGATATTGCCGCGGCTGGGGGTTGTGGACAGACAATTTATACCACCTTTGTCTGAGGTCATGCAAACGTTATGGGCGTTAGCTGTTGATGGAACAATTTTTTTGCACATTGCGGCAAGTCTGCAGCGAACCTTAATCGGTCTGGCGCTGGCCGTAGGTCTTGGCCTGCCTTGCGGTTTTCTACTGGGAGGTGTCTACCCTATATTGGCCCGGCAGCTACGGCCCTTGTTGCGCATGCTGGGGCAGATTAACGGATTCTCGCTGTTTCCTATTTTTATTCTGTTTTTTGGGATTGGTGAAGGGGCAAAAGTCAGCATTATTTTCTGGTCGAGTATTTGGCCTGTTTTATTTACCACCATTGCGGGTATAAAGCAGATTGATCCCTTATTTATAAAAAGTGCCCGTTCTATGGGAGCCAGCAGGGCAACTATCTTTTGGAAGATAATTTTGCCAGGAGCGGCGCCAGTTATTTTTACCGGGGTGCGTACTGGTGCAACTCATGCATTTCTTATGTTGATGGCGGCTGAGGTCATTGGTGCCAGTGCCGGGTTAGGCTGGCTGATTCACAACTCGGCTATCAACGGTGTCATCCCGCGTCTCTTTGCCGGGGTCATCAGCATTGCAGTTCTCGGGGCCGCAATAACCTATGCATTGCATTATTTGGAAGATCTGCTAATTGACTGGCGGCCGGCTTCAGGCAAATGAATATATGCAGATTACTATCTTTGAAAATAAAGGAGGGAGCAGTGTGGAGGCAACGCTTAAGAAAACAGCCATAAAAACCAAGGAGGGAGGTGAGCAAGGAAGGATACTGGCAAGGGTTCAGAGTTTGTTTTTTGACAATCTATCCATTATTGTATTCCTGATTATTTGGGAAATAGCCCCAAGGATTGGGCTGGTACCCCAAACGTTTATTTCGCCGCCTACCCTGGTATTAAGTACCCTATGGGATTTGGTGGCAAACGGTATCATGATCATCCACGTAAAGGCCAGTTTGCTGCGGGCATTGTTTGGTTTTGTGCTGGCAGCGGTGGTCGGTATTCCGTTAGGTTTCTTTTTGGGAGGCTGGTTCCGGTTATTTGAGCGAATTGTGACACCTGTGCTGCGATTATTGGCTGAGGTAAATCCCTTCTCGTTATTTCCGGTATTTATTCTGATATTTGGCATTGGTGAGATATCTAAGGTTTCAATGATTTTTTGGGTTTGCTTATGGCCTATCCTCCTTAATACGATTACCGGCGTACAGAATGTGGATGAATTATTGGTAAAATCTGCCCGCTCCATGGGGGTGACTGCTGCAAACATGTTTTTCAAAGTAGTGTTGCCTGCTGCGTCTCCCGGCATCTTCCACGGCTTGAAAACAAGCTGCAATACCGCTTTTTTCATGCTGATTGCCGCTGAGATGATTGGTGCCAGCAGTGGTCTGGGCTGGCTGGTATTTAATGCCCAGAACAATTATCAAATCCCGAAGTTGTTTGCAACTACTGTTACGATATCTGTACTTGGTCTGTCGCTTAATTATTTGTTTGCAGAACTGGAGAAGAGAATCATTAATTGGAAAGAGAATGCACCCGAATACTGAGGTTTTATCAACATCACTTATAAAGGTAAAGGAGGCTGTGTATTATGGCAAATAGGAAAACAGTTAAACTGGTGTTAACAGGGATTATTGGCGTGGTCGTGGCAGGGGCAATTGCCTATGGCGCTTATCAGGGCAATAATCCGGCCGCTGCCGGGCATAATGGGGCTAAAGGCACTGCTGATGATGGTTTGATTCCTATCCGGACAATATCTCAGACTGCATGCAGCTCAACGCCATGGGTAGTAACCGACCAACTGGGCTTTTTTAAAGAAGAGGGACTAAAGGTGGTTTATACCGGGGACACACAACCTAACCAGATTATCCCATCTATTTTAAATGGTAATAATGACGTCAGTGGTGCCCATCCCAATTCACTTGCTGTTGCCATTGCCGGCGGTGCCAAGATCAAAGGGGTAGTAAAATCCGGAATTGACCCTTTTCCGGAGCAGGACCCTAAACTGCGTCATATGAATTGGTACATCAACCCGAATGCTACTCCTGGCATTAAGAATTTTGCCGACTTAAACAAGCTGGAGGGCCGGCTTAAATTCTCTCTCATTACCAACAACCAGTGCTCTGACTTTCTGGCTAATAACATTGCTGATCATAATGGCGTTGCCAGAAGTAAAATTGAGTGGGTGACTATGCCTGATGTGCAGGCTGTACAGGCGTTGAAACAAGGGTTGGTAGCCGTATCCGGTGTGCATCCGCCGTTCTACAAATTAATGGAGGAGGCCGGCATGGTGAAGATCGCTGACAGCCTGGATGCTGGTTTTGGTCAGGGGGGCGGCGTTGGCTACTATTACTTTACTACTGAATTTATTCAGAAGAATCCTGAGACTGTTAAAAAATTTGCGCGGGCGATACTTAAAGGGCAAAAATGGGCCAATGAACACCCTGAGGAAGCCCGGAAGATGACCGAAGACTGGATCAAGGTACCGGTTAGTGCCACTCATTATTATGCCGGCGATGCAGATATCAGTCCGGAAATGGTCAAACCATGGATTGAGGACCTGGAGAATGCGGGTGTAATCCCCAAAGGAAAGGTTACGGTAGAAGATTTGCTTGACCGTACAGTGCTTTCTGGTAAATAACTGCAGTTAACCAGAACCGGAAGTGGAGTAAGAAAAAGGAATACCGGCTGATCGTGCATTAGCCGGTATTCCTATGCTTAGGGTACAGGGAGTGGAGCCCTTGATAATATGATATAAAAAAGCGGAGGCTGTCAAGCGGCTGGAGGACGGTGTAGTTAGTGATTTATGAGGGGGAGGATGAATGATAAAAGCAGGTTGTTACTCTGATGAAATGACTCCTAAAGAACGGATGGCGGCGCTGTTGGCCGGCACCCCTTTTGACAGAATCCCCTGCAGCATCAATCCAAGCTATCATGCAGCACGCCTGGCGGGAGTCAGGCATTGGGAGTGCTATTTTTCTGCTGAAAAAATCGTTGAGGTTCAGCTGGCTTCCCGCCGGATATTTGCTGTGGAAGCTGTGATTAGCGGACCGGGTTTGCATGGGGTTGCCGAGGCTGCAGGCAGTACCGTCATCTATCCCAAAGAAGAAAATTCGCCATACATCAGTGAATTTGCCATACAGGAAGAATGCGACCTGGACCGCCTTGTTATTCCTGATCCGTGGACTAAAGGACGCTTGCCGCTTCACCTGGCGGCATTGCAAACCCTGATGGAGCGTTTGGGAACAGAAGTGCCGGTTACAACCAATGTGGCCGGCCCCTTCACTGTGGCGGCTAACTTAAGGGGGACGGAACCTTTTTTACGGGATTTATACCACAACACTGAGTTTGCCCATCGCTTGCTGCAGTATGCCTTGCAAAGTACGCTTGCTTATATACTCGAAGCGGCAAAAATAGGTGTAAAAGTCAGTATTGCCGACCCTACTGCATCAACAAGTCTGATTAGTCCCCGGCATTTTCATGAATTTGCATTTCCTTATCTGCGCGAATTGATTAGTAATATTAAGCGACTCACCAATTGTGCCCCGTCTCTGCACATATGCGGCAATACGAAAAAAATATGGACGCATATGGCTGATACTGGAGCTGGGATCCTAAGTCTGGACGACACAATCGATTTGGCGGAAGCAAAGGCAGCAGTGGGCAGTCTGACAGCGCTAATGGGGAATGTTAAACCGACGGCAACGATGTTTTTAGGGAAGCCGGCCGATGTGATCAGGGAGGCTAAAGAATGTCTGCGCAAGGCATATGATAATCCCAAAGGTTACATTCTGGCACTTGGCTGCGGCCTGCCGATGAAAGCCCCGGTAGAGAATGTTCATGCTTTGTTCCAGGCAGCCAGAGAATTTGGCCGGTATCCAATTGATCCGGGAAGGTTGAATTAGAATTTGAACAGTGTATTACTCTGCAGTTATGAAGGTACGCCATTCACTCCATATATTGCCGTATCCCACACGATAAAAATAGCTGGTTCCTGGTTTTAGCCTGTTAATGGTTGATGAATACGTGTGAATGAGGCCGTCGGCAGTCACTAGATTTGCCGCTTCGACTGTAATTGTTTTAACATCATATGGGGATGGATGTTTGCTGCTGCTTTCTGCATATTGCAGATGGCAGCCTCCTGTGCCGGCATCCATCCTCCAGGTAATTGTCTGGCTGGTCTGTGGATTATTGGTGCTTATTACTGTGATTTGTTCAGGATAGGCAGTGGCTAATGAACTTGTGGAAAGAAAAGGAACGGCAGGGAAGCCTGACAGGATAGTGACTAATAGTATTATCAGGGCAATATGCTTGCTTTTTAACCGTAATAACATAAGGATTGACACTCCTTAAGGCTCATTCCATACCACAATCCTCTTTTCCATGTATTTGAAAATGGTATCA
Organism: Sporomusa sp.; assembly: GCF_035561255.1. GTDB lineage: Bacteria > Bacillota > Negativicutes > Sporomusales > Sporomusaceae > Sporomusa. Next base: position 10,538 of record NZ_DATMXX010000147.1, read on the forward strand.
ATAGAGATGCTTAAAACAGCAATAACCACAGCACCGGAGAATATCCACTCAATATTATAGTTTTCCTGACTGTAGATAAGAAACCACCCTAACCCTGAACTTGATCCCATCATCTCGGCCGCAATGAGTAGGAAAAAAGAATAGCCTGCGCTTAAGCGTAACCCGGTAAAAATTGATGGTCCGGCTGCCGGCAGCACGACTTTGTAAAAGAGTGACCAGCGCGTCAGACCGAATGACCGGGCTGCTTTCAATAAGTCAGCATCTATATGACGGACCCCGGCCGCCGTGTTAAATAAAATCGGCCAGATACAAATCCAGGCAATGATCGCCAGCTTGGCTGCTTCGCCAATTCCCAGAAACAATATAATCACGTGAAATAAGATATAGGGGTTAGCTTGAGCTGCCAGTTCAAATAAGGGTTCTAAAGCTGTCTTCAGCTTGCGGAACCACCCCCCCATGATGAAGCCTAAAGGAATACCTATAGCCACCGCAATCAACAGCCCGCCCAGGGATCGCTGTAAACTAATTGCAATATGGGGCAGCAGCGTCCCGGTAATGATGAGGTCTTTAATGGCCACCAGCACAGTGGAAAAAAGCGGAATAAACATGGTATTGACCAGCCCTAGCCTGGCTGATATTTCCCACACTACTATAAAAATGATGCTTGCAATCGTATTGGTAAACACTGTTTTCAACACTTTCATACAAGCCGCCTCCCTGTAAGTCCACGTTATTCACCTATCGTGTAATTTAATGGCTCATCTTTTTTCTCAGTACATCCTGGCGGATGTTGTTTCACACCCATAGTATGGGTTGCATGATCTGGCTGAGGTGAGGTATGCTGAAGCAACCGTTCTGTATTTAAGCGGTTTATTTCATGACCGCCAGCAGCAATAATGACAGCAAACAAGATTACCACAGCCGGTACGTAGTATTGGTTGAACACCCTTGACCATCGCCCTTTCACTTTGGCAGGCGCAGCAGTGTCGAAGATTTCCACGGTTTGTTTCCAGTAAAAGCTGGTTTTTTCTATATGTAAAATGACTTTATTAATAAGAACTCCCAGCAAAATGATAAACACACCGCCGGCGTACATCCGCGGCAGCTGAGAAAGCATTGCAGATGCATGGACCAGCCAGCCCAATCCGGCTTTGGCCCCGAGCATTTCAGCGGCCACAAGCATAAATACCGCCATCTGTACGCCAATGCGTATGCCGGTAACAATCGTGGGGAAAGCGCCTGGTAACAGAATATCGCGCATTAAAACAAGAGCAGAAACATTCATTGACCGTCCTGTTTTAATTAAAAGCGGATCAACAGTACGGATTCCCGTAATGGTATGAAACAGAATCGGCCATAATGCGACCAGGGCAATAATCATCAATTTCATCGTTTCACCAATTCCAAAAAACAACATAAATACAGGAGCAAGTGAAAATGGATTGACATTGCTTAACAGCCGGAAAAGCGGGTCTAAATATTTGAGTACTCCCGGAAACCACCCTGCCAAAACAGCACCTGTGGGCACTGCGATCAGTAAAGCTAAGAGCAAGCCCAGTGCTGCCCGCCATAAACTCACAATAAGCTGCGAATACAGCAGGCCTTGATCCCAAAGCTTATACCCTGCAGCCGCTACCGCCGATAAAGGCGGTAAAAACTGCGCATCAACCCAGCCTAACCGTGGCGCGATTTCCCATAGAACCAGGAAGATAAATAACCCGGAACCTCTTAATGCCACATTGCTCGCTGCCGCTAACAGTCTCATATTCTCCCCCCCCCCCAGCGTAATAGCTCTTGCTTGAAATAAGAAGGCCAAAGAAGCTGTTGATAACAACCTCTTTGGCCTTCATTTTCTTTAGATCAGCCGCCATACAATATTATGCCGAATGATTATATTTTAGCATTAATTGTAGCATGGTTTGGGGCAAGGGTCAATTTATTTTTCGGGAAATCTATGGCACTGTACAACAAAAAAATACTGGCACCGAGAAGTTCGATATTCACTTTTGAGCATTGACACATATAGCTCAATATGTTATTATAATACAAAATATGGAATTATTATTTTAAATCCATTATAAGCATTGTGCCGATTAGACAACAAGCTGAAGGCCGGTTCACAGTATGAACTTGGTCTTTTATTAATTTCCGGGAAGAACAGGTTAGTCAGATGATGAAATATGGTAGTGGAGACTAAAATACTTGAATGGATCAATGGGTTGACTAGCGAATAAGCTGGAGACGCAAATAGGGCGCTTCCGGCTTTTATTTTATTCGGACAAGGAAGAAATGATGATATAAGGAGGTGCAGGTTTGCTGATTGCGGGGACTGGTTTATTGTTTTAAGAAGTAAAGTAAAGGAGATGAGTTTATGGCTATTTCTAAAGAATTGGGTATCAGGGAGGTTGTCAGCAAATACCCGGATACCATTGCAGTGTTCCGGAGATATGGGATGGGATGTTTCGGGTGTGCCGCGGCTAGCTTTGAGAATATAGAAGAAGGTGCGCGAGCTCATGGAATCGATATTGATCTTTTAATCAACGACCTAAATAAAGTAGCCCAGGATAATTCGAATTGATATGGGCTTGGGTATGTGTGAATTTAAGAACAAACTTAGGTTTCAATTGTGAAAAATTGAAAAAGACGGTTAGTTTGACTGATCAGTATAAGCTACTGAAGGCAAAGAAGAGTTTCCGAAAGGAAACTTGGCTTTGCCTTCTTGTTTTGTATAGTCTGGTTTGAACTAATCGAATAGAGTGCAGCTATGAGGAAAAGAGGAGAGCATGTGATGAGTAAGCAGTCAGAAAGACAACATGGCTTTGATACCTTGGCTTTGCACGCCGGTCAAGTACCTGATCCGGCTACCGGCGCAAGGGTTGTGCCAATTTATCAGAGTACATCCTTTGTACTTGGTGATACCAAACGGGCGGCCCGGCTTTTTTCACTGGAGGAATTAGGCAGTGTATATACCCGGATGATTAATCCCACCCAAACTGTTTTTGAAGAGCGGGTAGCCGCGTTAGAGGGGGGCGTGGGGGCACTGGCAGTTGCTTCCGGACAGGCGGCGATTACGTATTCGATTTTAACAATTGCGCAGGCCGGGGATGAGATTGTATCTTCTGCGGCGTTGTATGGCGGCACATATAATTTATTCCATTATACGTTGCCTAAGCTTGGCATTAAGGTTCATTTTGTCAACCCTGATGATCCTGAGAATTTCCGCAAAGCGATAACGCCAGCCACCAAAGCTGTTTATGCCGAAATCATTGGCAATCCCAAAATTGATGTATTAGATGTGGAAAGTGTAGCAACAATTGCTCATGATAATGCGATCCCACTCATTATTGATAGTACTTTTGCGACACCTTACTTACATCGGCCATTCGAGTGGGGGGCCGATATTGTTGTACATTCTGCAACCAAATTTATTGGCGGGCATGGGACTTCTATCGGTGGCATTATCGTTGATTCAGGCAAGTTTAACTGGAATAATGGCAAATTCCCTGGTTTGATTGAACCTGATCCCAGTTATCACGGACTTTCTTATAGTGAGAAATTTGGCAACGCGGCCTATATTTTCAAAGCGCGGGTGACGATTTTACGTGATACCGGAGCAGCTCTAAGCCCTTTTAACGCCTTCTTATTCCTCCAGGGACTGGAAACACTCTCTCTGCGTCTTGACCGGCATGTGTCCAATGCGCAGAAGGTTGCAGAGTTCTTGCAGGGGCATCGCTTTGTTACCTGGGTTAATTATCCGGGTTTAACAAGCAGTACCTCCTATGAGAAAGCGCAAAAGTATCTGCCAAAGGGAGCGGGGGCAATCCTCACGTTTGGCATTAAAGGCGGTCTGAATGCCGGCACTAAATTCATTGACAACTTAGGCTTGTTTTCCCATCTGGCAAACGTGGGTGATGCCAAGTCACTGGTTATTCATCCTGCCAGTACAACCCATCAGCAACTAAGTGCTGATGAGCAGTTCGCCAGTGGTGTAACCGAAGACCTTGTCCGGTTATCCATTGGTCTGGAAGATATTGATGACCTGCTGTATTATCTGGAAGAGGCGCTTGTCACCAGTCAGAAATAGTGGCATTAGGGAAATAGTAATGAACAGGAGGCATGTCACATGATTAACCTAAGAGACAATACCTGCCCTACAAGGGAACAACGCGGAAATGGTATTAACGCTTTTTGGGGGAAAGCGAGTGAACTCATTAAACAGGTAAAAGACGGGACCGTGCCCAATACGGAACGGTGCTTTCAACAATCGTCAGGCTGCCTGTTAAATTTCTATCTCACCCAGCGGGTTATGACCATTCGTGATTCTGTTATGATTGTTCATGCGCCGGTAGGCTGCTCTGTTGTCGGGCTAGGTTACCGGGAAATATTCCGTAAAGTTCCTGTTTCTTTGGGGCGTCCGGAAAACTTTGATTTTCATTGGCTGACTACCAATCTGAATGAGAAAGATGTTATCTATGGGGCTGGAGACAAATTAAAATATGCGATCAAAGAGGCCCAAACAAGATATAATCCCCAGGCTATATTTGTGTTGGCATCCTGCACCACGGGAATTATCGGTGAGGATATTGCCGGAATTGTTGACGAGGTCCAGCCTGAGGTTAAGGCAAAAATTGTTGCGATCCATTGCGAGGGAATTCGCTCCAGACTGATTCAAACCGGGTATGACGCCTTCTGGCACGGCATACTCAAATATTTGGTAAAAAAACCGGCAAAAAAGCAAAAAGATCTGGTTAATGTGGCAAGTATGTTGTCCTATACCTGGCAGGACCGGCGGGAGATTACCAGGCTGCTGGAGAAAATCGGCCTGCGGCCCAATTTTGTTCCGGAATTCTCAACGGTTGAGCAATTTGAAATGCTTTCAGAGGCGGCGGTTACTGCGCCGATTTGCTCGTCATTTACCGATTACCTGTCGCGGGGGCTGGAGCAGGAATATGGAGTACCCTACTTTTTATACCCTTCGCCGATTGGGATAGAACATACGGATGAATGGCTGAGGGCCATTGCTTACTATACCGGTAAAGAAAATGAAGTGGAAAAGCTGATTGCCGAAGAACATGATGAATGGTTGCCGAAGCTTGAGCTGATTCAGCAGGAATTTGCGAGAATTGGCAATGGGAATGATATCAATGTCCTTGGCTCCTTAGGTCAGGGCCGGTTGCTTACCCAGGTTCCGTTTTTCAATGAATTAGGGGTAAAAACACCGGCGGCTATTTGCCTGGATTTTGACGATCTGGTGGCAGACGAAACAGAAAAGCTCATTGACAAGGTCGGAGACTTTGATGTATTGGTTAATACCTTCCAGGCGGCAGAGGTAGCCCATCACACACGCCGTTATAATCCGGACATTGCTTTGACATGTCCCTTCCAGGGGAGCGCGTATAAGCGGGACCGCGGTGCAACCAGGATTCATTCGTCCAGGGGAGATGCCCGTCCCTGGAGTGCCCAGGCCGGCTATAAAGGTGCAATCGCTGCCGGTAATTTCCTGCTGCAATCGACCAAAAACCGCTCGTTCCAGAAGACAATGCTGGAAAAGACGCCTGATGTATACAACGAATGGTGGTACCAACAACCTAACCCGCTTTATTTTGCAAATAAGGAGGCAAAATAAGTGATGCCGCTAGTTAAAGAAGAACCGGATTTATTTCCTGAAGTGGTTGAAGCCCCCAGATATTCTTGCTCGATGGGGGGCGCCTATGCAGCTGCCCTGGCGACGTTTGGTTCTGTGCCTATCCTCCATTCGGGGGGCGGTTGCGGCTTCGCCCAAAATTTTGGCCAGAGTTTTGCCTCAGGTTTGAACAGCCCTGGACCGGTGGGCGGCGCCAGCACACCCTGCTCCACTTTGGTAGAAGAACATGTCATTTTTGGCGGTGAAGACAAACTGAGAAAACTGATTGACAGTACTATTGGTCTGATGCCAGGTGATTTATATACGGTAATTTCAGCTTGCGTACCGGCCTTGATTGGCGATGATGTAGATTCAGTGGTAGCGGAATTTCAGGAACGTGCGCCTGTTATTCATGTTAAGACAGCAGGCTTTGCAGGAAATTCGTATAAGGGATATGAACTTTATTTTGACGCGGTCATCGACCAGCTGTTACAAGATCAGCCGGTAAAAAAGCACACAGTTAACATTCTCGGGGTTGTTCCCACGCAAAATCTCTTTTGGAAAGGGGATTTGCGCAATCTCAAAGAGCATTTGCGGACGATTGGTGTCGAAGCGAACATTATATTCGGCGATCTGAACGGTTTGGAGGCACTACATAAGATTCCTGCTGCAGAGTTGAACCTGGTGTTTTCCGTATGGGGGATCAACACCGCAAAAAAACTTGAAGAACGCTTTGGTACCCCGTATCATGTTTTTTCATCCTTGCCGATCGGGCCTAAGGATACGACACTGTTCTTGCAAACTCTGGGGCATAAACTTCAGATAGCTGACACGGTCGTTGCTAAAGTGGCGGCGGAGGAGGAACAAAATGCCTACCGCTTTACTGAATATATCGGTAATATACTGGTTGTTGCCATACCGCACGCATACTATGCGGTGGTTGCCGACAGCAGCACAGCGATAGCCGTTACCAAATATGCGACCAATGAGCTTGGGTTTAATCCTGAAGTTGTGATTGTTACAGATGATCCCCCGGCAGAATACCGGGACAGAATTACCCGGGATTTGACTGAGGGGTTGGAAAGTGTGTTAAAACCGAAAGTGGTTTTTGAAATCGATGCCCATAAGATCAGGTTATTGCTCCGCAATTATACGATGCAAATCGTATTTGCCAGCTCACTGGAGCGGTATATTGCCGAGACAGAACTTGGCGGTGCTTTATTTCTCAGTGTGTCTTTTCCGTCCTATGACCGGCTGATTATTGACCGCAGCTATGTCGGCTACCGCGGTGGGCTAAACCTCATGGAAGATCTGATGGTAAAATACGGCGGTCCGCTGTAACAGCCATATATAAAGCCGGCTTCTAACAGGAAGCCGGCTTTATATTCAACAAAAGGTGCTATTTCCGGATTTTAATAACTAACCCGCAGGCAATAAAACACAGCATTCCGCCTGCTATGAAAGACCACTGATAGTCCCCAAGTAAGGTGTGTAATGCTCCACCGGAAAAGGTTGCCAGGGCTGCGCCTAATTGGTGGAATACCATCATCCAGCCAAAGATAATACCGCTCTGTTTTCCGAAAATATCTGTTGTCAGGCGGATGGTCGGCGGCAGGGTGGCAATCCAGTCTAACCCGTTTACAATAACAAAAATGATCAGCGTGGTAGTGCCGGCGTCAAATTGAAAGGGCAGCCAGGCCAGGGAGGTTCCCCGCAGAATATAGAACCAGAATAATAACCAGCGATTGTCGTATCTATCCGAAAGCCAGCCTGACGACATGGCCCCAATGAGATTGAAGATGCCTGAAAACGCAAGCAGCCCGGCCGCCGTAACCTCAGGCATACCATGATCAATGCAGGCCGGAATAAAATGTGTGCCGATAAGCCCACTGGAGGTAGCGCCACAAACAAAAAAGCTACTTGTTAATAACCAGAAATCTTTATTGCTCACAGCCGTTTTTAGGCCAGTAAACACGGCCGTAAAAGCGTTAGTTTCTTTGGCGTTAGCTATATCGGCAGGGTGTAAAGCTCCATAAGGAAGGAGACCGATATCACCTGGTTTATTGCGCATAATCAGGCTGACAACCACCATAACAGACAGAGCCGCAAACGAGATGAACCCGGTTACTGTTTGCCAGGTAGACACTGCGAGAAATTTAGAGAACAGGGGAAGAAATAACAGTTGTCCAGCCGATCCGGCTGCGCTAAAGATGCCGACAACTAACCCCCGATGGGTTACAAACCAGCGATTGGCAACGACTGTTCCCAGAACCGGCGATAAAAAGCCACTGCCGATCCCAATCACTACCCCCCATAAGGCAATCATTTGCCAGGGGGCATTCATCCAGGTTGTTAAGCTGGTGCCAACGGCGATTAAGAGCAAAGCCAGTGCCATGATACGCCTCGTCCCGTATAGATCCATCAGCGCAGCGGCAAAAGGGCCACAAAGGCCGTACAGTAACAGGTTTATGGCCAGCGCAAGACTAATAACCGTCCGGCTCCAGCCAAAATAATGCTCTAAGGGGACTATCAGTACACCTGGCGTAGAACGGATACCGGCCGCAAGGATCAATGTCAAGAAGGTTGTCAGCAATATAATCCAGCTGTAATGAATGGATTTATCCGGTTGTATAATCTCACCCCGCTCCCGATTACTATTTTTTTAGTGATAACAACTAAAAAAGGCAAAACTCTACCGTAATAGGTAAAAGTTTTGCCTTCAGTTTCCTGCTGATCAGCGATTAGTAACATTATAACACAGCCTGAAAAAATAGGAGGCGAATCAGCTTAAAAAAAACTGATTCGCCTCTATTGTGCTTATTTAAGTTTGCCACCTTCGACGACAATGTCTTCCGGATTGATGGTATCACCGTAAACAGGTTTTAAGGTTGCATCATAAGCCTTATGGATGAAGTTTTCTTTACCAAGGGTGTCTAACTCCTTGTTGATCCATTCAAGCAGTTCTTTGTTGCCTTGTTTTACTGCCGGGGCAATGGTATCAAGACTGCCTAAGGTCGCAATGCCTACAGTAAAGCCGGTATTTTCCTTGGCCCAGGCAAATAATAAGGTATTATCCTGTGATAACGCAACACCACGTTTGTCTTTTAGAGCCTCAAATGCCTGGGTAATTTGATCGAATTTTAACAGTTCAACATCAGGATGATTTTTTGTGAAATAGGTTTCAGCAGTTGTACCCTTGATAACAATCAGTTTTTTGCCTTTTAATTGATCAACTGAGGTAATAGGGGCATCTTTGGGTGAGACTACCCCCAGAGAAACTTTCATATACGGGTTGGCGAAATCAACCTTTTGCTTTCTTTCTTCGGTGACAGTAAAGTTGGCTAAAACAATGTCAACTTTATTAGTTTGTAAGTACTCCACGCGGCTGGCCGGCTCAAGTAATACGAATTCTATCTTGGATTCATCGCCCAAAAGGTCTTTGGCAAGCCGTTTGGCAATATAAACATCAAATCCTTGATTTTTGCCATTCGCATCGATAAAGCCAAAGGGAGGTTTGTCACCGAAGATACCAATTTTAATGGTACCACGTTTTTTAATGTCTTCAATAACGCTCTTTGGCGAGCCTTCTTGTTTACCATCTGTTTTGGTTGCTGCTCCGCCGCAACCTGCCAAAACTCCTATCAAGAATAAAGCACTGCAAACTAACACAATAATTTTTTTAATGCTCACGCTACATCGTCCCTTCGTTTATAAGATTTAGTATTGGAATATATTTAAAAATTGCTGAGCACGCTCTGTCTTGGGGCTGGAAAAAAACTCAGCCGGTTTGGCTATTTCACATATTCTCCCTGCATCGATAAACACAATGCGATCAGCAACAGCCCTGGCAAACCCCATTTCATGTGTCACAATTACCATTGTCATTCCCTGCTTGGCAAGGCCTAGGATAACATCTAGTACCTCACGTACCATTTCTGGGTCAAGGGCGGCGGTAACCTCATCAAATAACATAATCTCCGGATTCATACATAAGGCGCGTACAATAGCGATTCGCTGCTTTTGTCCGCCGGATAGCTGACGGGGATAAGAATGCTGACGATCAAGTAAGCCCACCCGGTCAAGTAACTGCTCAGCTTGCTCTGTCGCCTCCTTTTCATCTCTTTGCTGTACCTTCAAGGGCCCGAGAAGAATGTTTTCCATAACTGTCATATGGGGAAAGAGGTCATAGTTTTGGAATACCATGCCCACTTGCTGGCGAATTTCCTGCCAGTTTACGCTTTTGCCGGTAATGTTTTTACCGGATAAGCTGATATCACCTCCCTGAATGGCTTCCAGGCCATTAAGACATCTAAGCAAGGTGCTTTTGCCACAGCCTGATGGGCCCAGGATAACAACAACCTCGCCTTTGTGGATGGTGAGGTTAATGTTGTCCAATACTGTTTTCTGGTCAAATTCCTTATGCAGATCCTTTATTTCAAGTAATACCTGGGTATTTTCGGTGATAATGATAAACCCTCCCTAACTTTCCCATTTGGTTTCTAATTTCTTTGATAGCTTAGACAGTGGATAGCAAATAATAAAGTACAGGATGAATATCAGGCCATAAACCCAAAAGGAAGCGGCAGGGGCCTTCAACAGTGATCTTTCGATAATCTGCTGACCAACCTTTACTACATCAATAACGCCAATCATAACGACCAGCGAGGTAGTTTTGACCATTCTGGTGGATAAATTCATTGCGCCAGGCAATAGCCGCCGTACGGCTTGGGGGATTAACACATAGCGGTAAAGGCCCCAAAAGCTAAGACCAAGAGCCTTGCCTGATTCAATTTGATGTTTTGGCAAAGATTCCAGTGCGCCTCTGACAATATCGCTCATTTCCGCGGCACCCCACAGGCTAAAGACAATAACTGCGACAAGCTCACCCTCTAAATGGATATTAAGCAGGCTGGTAACACCAAAATAGGCGATGAACAGCCAAACCAGAATAGGGATTATTCTAAATACCTCCAGGTAAAAACGGCACAGAAAGCGGATTAGCCGGGATTTTGATGTCCTGATTAAACCAAGAATGATGCCCAGCAATGAACCAATGATAATCGAAATGAAGGCAATGCGGGCGGTTATTAACAAACCCCCTAATAACCGCTGCAGGTTGATCCCTTCAGTAAGCACGTCAATTCCCGAACTCAGCATAGCGCACCTTCCTTTCCAGCCAGGTCAAAAAGATTGATAAAGGTAACAGCATAATCAGGTATGCTGCCACCAGCATGAGTAGTGATTCAAAAGTTTGATAATACATCCCGATTAAGTCCTGGGTAATATGCATCAGCTCCGGTATTGCAATTGCTCCGACGATGGAGGTTTCTTTCAGTAAAAATATGCAATTGGCGCCTAAGGAAGGTAATGTTACTGAAAACGCCTGAGGCAAAATAACATAGCGGATTAGCTGCGAATTGGAAAGCCCGATACTAAGACCTGATTCAATCTGGGACTTACTGACTGACTGAATACCGGCACGGAATGCTTCAGCCATATAGCTGCCGCCCAGAAAAGCCAGCCCGATAATTGCGCAGGTATGTTCACTCAAGGTTAAGCCTAATTTTGTCAAACCATAATATAAAAAGAATAACTGGATGAGTAGCGGCGTATTGCGAGAAAGCTCTATATAGGCTTGCACCAACCGCACCAGGCCTGTTGTCTTGTGATATAAGACAATGCTGCACAGCAGCCCGATGATTAAAGATGCTCCTATTCCCAGTACCGCAAGCTTTAACGTCAGCCAGGCCGCTTTCTCATACAATGGTAAAGTCATCATTATAAATTCCCAGTTAATACTCACTGATGTACCACTCTTTCTTATCCCTGAATTTAACAACAAAAAAAGACCAAGTCTCTTTAATAGAAACTTTGGCCTTCAGTCTTTCTGATCAGCGCACATATGTAACTTTATTAGAGTATACATCAATGAAAAGTACGTGTCAAGAGGATCAATACATTAGATGTTTTCGACTAGAATATACCAACAAACATTTGACATTATTTAGCAATGTATGCTATTATATGTCCTAATAAACTTTAATTATTAGGCTAATCCCGGCACTTTTTATACACTATATAAGTATATTGCAGAAAGCTCATCAGTAAACTGAAGGCTAAAGTCATCACTTAGATGCTTTAGCCTTTTTTATTTACTCCAATTTGTGTTCTGCTTTTAATACTTATAAATGGAGAGGTACGATGAGACTATTGGCAATGATTCAGTCTAATCCACTACGAATATTGACATTATACATTACTCTGCTTGTCTTTTTTCAGATTAACCTAGTACCAGACCGCTTGTCTTTTTCGATGCCCAGCATTAGTTTAATGGTTTTTCCGTCAGCTTTCATTTTGTTTTTTGCCTACTGTAAGCTTCGCCATGAGCTTGCCGAGGAAAAAAAAGCTGTGGCGAAAGCAAACTATTTAGCCTTTCATGACTCTATAACCGGCATGCCGAACAGGAATTATTTCCAGGGAACGCTAACTGAGCTTCTGGCTGTCAAACAGCAGCGGGTTGGCGTCATGATGATTGATTTACATGGATTTAGCCTCATTAATGATATTGCCGGGCACCAGGAGGGGTATAAATTACTCAGCGATGTAGCAAAGAGATTAATTCAAAATACCCCGGAAAACTGTACAATTGCCAATGTGTGGGGTGATAAATTTTTACTGGCTGTCCCAGGAATGGTTGATGAGGCTCAACTAACTGCTTTAGCTGAAGAGATTTTGACTGCCTGCCAGCTTCCCTGGCTTGTTGACTGCCGCCAGTTTTCTTTAACTGCCAATATCGGCATCTGCGTATCACCGGAGGATGGCAAAGATGCAATAACGCTCATGAAAAACGCCGATATGGCTGTTGCCAGGGCGAAGACACAAGGTAAAAATCAATACAAATTTTATACCTTGAATTTCTCGTCCAATGCCTTACAGAACCTTGAAATGGAGACAAAGCTGCGCAATGCCCTTGAGAACAATGAGTTTTTCCTTGTATACCAGCCACGGATCAGCCTTGAAACCGGAGAAATTAACAGCGTTGAGGCCTTGCTTTGCTGGAAAAATAAGGAGTTAGGGATAGTAAGCCCCGGACAATTTATTCCTCTAGCCGAAGCTACAGGGCTTATAGACAGTATTGGTGAATGGGTTTTGATCACTGCCTGCCGGCAAATTAAGGCTTGGACTGAGAGTGGTTTTACCCTGCCGGTTTCGATAAATTTGTCAGCTCGTCAGTTTTATCAGCACAATTTAGTAGAAGGCATTGCCTGTGCTCTTAATGAGGCACAGGTTGAGGCGGCTCAACTTGAATTGGAGATTACTGAAAGTATGATCATGCAAGACGTAGAGCAGGCAATCACAACCCTTAAAGACTTTCGGGCTATGGGCGTGAGTATCGCCATGGATGACTTTGGTACAGGCCACTCTTCGCTGACCAATCTCAAATTATTACCAGTAGATGTGCTGAAAATAGATAAGAAGTTTGTGCAGGATGCAGAATACTCACCAGAGAGTCGCTCTATCGTTCAGGCAATTATAACATTAGGCCAGATCCTGGGTCTATCGGTTACTGCCGAGGGGGTTGAAACCGAACGCCAGTTATCAATGCTGAGAGAGCTGGGATGTAATGAAGTACAAGGTTACTTTTTTGCCCATCCGACCTCACCCGAAAACATCTATACAATGCTGGTCGAGGGAAACGAGCAAGCAAAGATTTTAAAGAACCAGTTGGCTATCGATTCAAGCTGTTTGTAATTTGCTTTAAGTGAGAGTGATATACCGATATATTGGGGAGTGATGAAGAGTGAAAACGATTTTTAAAGGAGATTCTGGACTTAACCTCTTTAGGCGTGGCGGTATTAAACTAAAACTGATTTTGTTTGCTGTATTGCTTACTCTGGTTGCCGTGGTGGCTACCCTGGTACCTGCGTTGTATTTATTTGATGAGTATAATAATGATATTGCTACCGAGCAGGTGCGGGAGGGAATGAAAGGGCTTACAATTACGCTTAAAGATTATCAAAAAAATGCATTGAATTTTGGCGCTGTTATGGCTAGTCACCCAGGTGTTATCAAAGCCATAAAAGACAAAGATGCGGTTTCAGTTTTAGAGCAGCTTGGCCCTTTGCTTACACGGGCCAATATTGATTTTGCCACAATAACCGATGAGACAGGAAAAGTAATTGTCCGTACACATGAACAGAAGAAGGGTGACAATGTAGCAAATCAGGAAAATGTTAAAACAGCGCTTAGAGGCACAGCCTTTGCGGCTATTGAATCCGGTACCGTGGTCAAGTTTTCTGCCCGTGCCGGGACCCCTGTAAGAGATGAAGACGGCCGGATTATTGGTGTAATCTCGGCCGGGTATTATATCAGTGATGACCGTGTTGTGGACCGAATCAAAGAAACATTTAGTACAGATGTAACCCTGTTCTTAGGGGATACCCGTGTTGCCACAACGATTATGAAAGATGGGCAGCGCGTATTGGGTACCACCTTGAATGAACAAATTGCCGGTAGAGTACTCAATGATGGGCAGGAATATATTGGTGAAGCCGAAGTAGTCGGAAATCAATATATCACGGCCTATACGCCCCTGCTGGGGCCAGGGGATAAACCGATCGGCGCATTATTTGTCGGCAAGAATATTGAAACCCTCAAAGCAGCCCGCAATAAAGTAGCAACGATAGTTGGTGCTGTTTCACTTTTGGTAATGCTGTTAGTTATCGTTATTGCAATTATTATCGCCAATAAACTGACCAATCCGATCCGTAAACTGGTGACGGTTGTAGAGTGGGTTGCCGGCGGGGATTTAACCCAGTCTGTTGAGGTATCGACAAAAGATGAGATTGGGACATTAGCCAGTGGCTTTAATAAAATGATGGATCGTTTGAAAGCGCTGCTTGCAAATGTTAATTCTTCGGCTGAGACACTGACCTCAGCCGCGCGAACACTTACGGCAAGCGGCGAACAATCAGCTAAGGCGGTTAATCAGGTAGCTGCTACTATTGCCGATATGGCGCAGGGGGCAGAAGAGCAACGAGTTTCGATTGAAGAAACCTCAAGTGCCATTGAACAAATTGTTGCAGGCTTAGAGCAGGTAGCCGGTAATGCCCAGCAGGCTGCTACAACAGCGAACAAAACTACTGATGCCACCAATCAGGGCAGTAAAGTCATAGATAATGCTCTTGGTCAGATGCTGATCATTGAAACTGCAGTGATAAATTCTGCCCAGGGGGTTGAGAAACTAGGTACTAGGTCGACCGAGATTGGCAGCATTGTTGGAACTATCGCCGGTATCGCCGGGCAGACAAACCTCCTCGCCCTCAACGCCGCAATTGAGGCGGCAAGAGCCGGTGAACAAGGCCGTGGTTTTGCGGTTGTCGCCGAAGAGGTAAGAAAACTTGCGGAACAATCCCAGCAAGCGGCCAAGCAGATCGCTGCTTTAATTGGCGAGATTCAAACAGACACTGATCTGGCTGTGGTGTCGATGAATGAGAGCACCCGCGAGGTTAAGGTCGGGGCAGAGGTTGTAGCTTCGGCAGGTAAGGTGTTTAAAGATATCTCAGAATTAATTGCAGCGGTATCCAATCAAGTGAACCAAATTGCTGCAGCAAGTCAACAGATGGCCAGTGGCAGCCAGCAGATCGTAATCTCAATTGGTAAGATTAATGAAGTAAGTGCAGCGGCGGCAGGACAGGCGCAGAATGTATCTGCTGCGACTGAAGAGCAGTCTGCCTTTATGGAGGAACTGGCGGTATCCAGCCAGACCCTTACCACTATGGCTCAAGAGCTGCAGCTTGCAGTTAGCAAGTTTAAGATATAGGGGGCTGGGGCAGTCTGTAATACAGAAAATATGCTTGCAGAAACTATGAAGAATTATCATTAGCAAGACATGATTAATGGGAAACTTGCTGTTGCTTAATAAATCAGATTTGAACTATAGTATATGAAGGCAGTATAATATATTCATAAGTATATGTGGAACCCCTAGGCCCTTTTTGAATAAATCATATATTTGACAAAAGTTGACTGATTAGAAGGAGCGAATCTATAATGTATATGTCTCATCTTGAATGTCCCAAATGCAGTGCTAACCATAATCCTCATAAACTTACCCAGGTATGTCCTGATTGTGGGGCACCGCTGTTAGTCAGATATGATTTAAATAAGGTAAAAGAAAATTTTAAAAAAGAAGACTTGGTGAACCGCAAGCCTGACCTATGGCGTTATCGCGAATTATTGCCCCTTATTGATGAAAAAAACAAGGTAAGCTTGGGAGAAGGAATGACACCGCTCATTGCCTTAGACAAGCTTAGTAAAAAACTGGGCATTGAGCTATACTTAAAAGATGAGGGTATTATTCCCAGCGGGACCTTCAAATCCCGCGGTGCAGCCGTAGGTGTTTCACGAGCCAAGGAACTGGGCGTAAAATCACTGGCTATGCCGACCAACGGCAATGCAGGTGCCTCCTGGGCTATCTATTCAGCAAAGGCAGATATCGACGCCTATATTGTCATGCCTGTTGATGCCCCGTCAATTACCCGTAATGAATGCGCCATCGCCGGCGCTAAGTTGTTTCTGGTGAATGGATTAATCAGTGATGCCGGTAAGATTGTCGGACGGGCTGTGGCTAAGTTAGGTTGTATGGATGCTTCTACGCTCAAAGAGCCGTACCGCATTGAGGGGAAAAAGACCATGGGCCTGGAAATTGCCGAACAACTGAACTGGGAAGTCCCTGATGTTGTTTTGTACCCTACCGGTGGGGGTGTTGGCCTGATCGGTATCTATAAGGCCTTCCGTGAGCTGCAGCAGATCGGCTGGATCGGGGATAAAATGCCCCGGATGGTTGCTGTTCAGGCCGAGGGGTGCGCACCTATCGTTAAAGCCTGGGAGGAGAGGAAACCGGCGTCTGAATTCTGGAATAATGCCTCTACTGTTGCTTTCGGCATTACTGTACCTAAAGCACTGGGGGACTTTCTGGTTCTTGACGCCATTTATCAGACCGGGGGTTGTGCCATTGCTGTTACTGATGAGGATATCCTTAACGATCAAGCTGAACTGGCCTCTGTGGAAGGAACCTTTGTATGCCCGGAAGGGGCGGCAAACTATACTGCTGCCAAAAAACTGCGTGAAAGCGGTTGGATTAAACCAAATGAGAAGGTTGTTATGCTCAACACCGGTACCGGGCTGAAGTATCCTGACACTGTTCGGGTGAATGTACCTGTTCTCCAGCCTGAAGAGGATATTCCCGTGTAATAAATATAGAAAACCTCGCCCAGTTGCGAGGTTTTTATATTTGCATCATTTAAGTTTACTTAACTGCCTTTAATTTATCTACTTCAACTTCTTGTCTGAAGAGCCGGTCATTTAATACCCTGAGCTGAGCCGACAGGTCGGATACATCTTCTTTGGTGGCAGCTTTACCAGTCAGTACAGCAAGATTGTGCCCAAGATTATGAAGCTGGGCATTCACCTCTTCCGAGTTATGCCGGAGAGCATGAACGATGTTGCTGATCTCTATTTGCTGACGCTCACTTGCCATATCGGACTTAATGGTGGTAAGTTCTGTTTTTAGCTGCTGCTGTCCGCCTTCCACCCGGTCAAGGCGCTGGGTAATCTGCTGCTGTCCGGAGTTTAAATTTTGCATTCCATCTTTTAAGTCTTTAATTTCGACAAGTATCTGTTTTAACAATTCCTCTTCCATAACGACACCTGCCTTTAAGGATATTATACCTAGAGGGGACTGGGGCTGACAAGCAGAAAATATTATTTCCGGGAACAGTAGCGGGGGACCTCAGGTTGTGCGAAAACTCTATGTTGTAATTCCATCCTAGCGCTGCTGCAGGAAGGTCATAATCTCCTGGTGGATATGGCTGCAGTCCCGCAAGCCCTGTTT
Source organism: Sporomusa sp. (assembly GCF_035561255.1). Classification (GTDB taxonomy): domain Bacteria; phylum Bacillota; class Negativicutes; order Sporomusales; family Sporomusaceae; genus Sporomusa. The sequence goes on from NZ_DATMXX010000147.1 coordinate 28,057, forward strand.
GTAGGCGATTTCAGCCGACTGGCCCGATTCCAGGGCTGTGAACGACTCGTAATCCATGACCAGCTCCAGCAATTCCGGATACTGGCCCTCCAGTTCCCTGGCCACGGCTAGCAGCCGGTCCAGGGTGGCGCCGGCCTTGCTGACCGTCTTGCTATAACCGGCATCATTGGTGCCGGCCAGTTTGAGGATATTGTCCACCCGGACAAAGATATACTCATTAAAGGCCTCGCTTAAGATGCCTTGCAGTATCAGCCGGTCATCCAGCTCGGCCCCGGGCGGCTGCGGTTCCCTGTCCCGCTTTGCCGGCAGAAAGGAAACTACCCCCGGACCAAAAGCGGCGCCGGCTGGCGTTAATTGCTCAGACATACATATACCCCCTATATTCAGGCTGCGGCTGGTATGGCCGTCAGCTTTTTTACAGGGGGAAATTAAAAAGAACGCATGCAAAGGTTTTGTCCCCTACACATGCGTTCTGTTGCGATATCTGTTACATACCCAACGCTAATAAGCCGGCATACCCGGTCGAAACAACAAGGGCGGTCACAAACCGGTCATCCCTGTTTGCCCCGCTGCTGCTCCTTAGCGGCTGAGGATAGATCGAATCATTTGCTGCGTCCGGTCGCACTCACAGCCTGGCGACGCCAGCGGCAACGCCTATTAACCCCGCGCTCGCCCGCTTGTGCGGCGGCCGAAGCCCGGTGTATAATAGAAATGTCGTCGTGGACAGCTTAGCTGTTACGTGTAGGTGTTATGGCACCTTGCGCGGGCCTGGAAGTGTTGCAGCACTTTCAGGTCACGGCGACTCTTTTTAATTCCCACCTATTTTTAATTATAGCTCTTTTCAAGTGAATTGCAAGTAAAGCGGGACAGGCAAACCAGGATTTTTTATTGACTGATTGCATATTTTACAATCTATGGGTATAATATAAGAAAAGGACTGACGTGCTCGACACACGCCAGCCCCACAGGTTGTCTAACCGGGAAAACGGTTAGCCCAAACGTAAGTTATTGAAATAACCGCCGCTATTTGAGGACAGGGGCGGTTATTTCTTTTGGTTTATGACCAGTACCATGAGCGTGGCAAATGCGACAGCAAATGTCAATGCTTCATAAACAGTCATCCTACCACCCCCTTCCTGAAAAGGAAGGGGCTAACCGTCCCCCGAGCAACCTGTTATGCCTGAATGAAGGCGGATTTTTTATTGCCGTCGCTTAGTTTTCTACTTCTGATTACTTTAGAAATGTTGGATTGTCAACAGAAAACTAGACAGATTTACTAAGACGGGGACATATATTTTGCTTCTTTGATTGCCGAATTCCTGCGGCAGTGAAGACATCAGAACTATTGCCGCAATTTAGACCAGTGACAGATTAGGCCTGACCGGCCAATTCCATAATAAGCTGCCAATGGCTTTCAGAAACAGGCATGACAGAGAGGCGGGACTGGCGAACCAGTTCCCAGTCGGCAAAGGCGGAATCGGCTTTGATTTCGCGCAGGGTGACAGGATGAGCCAGGCGATTGCGGGGTATAACGTCAATGGTATAAAAACGGGGATCGGCTGCTGTGGGGTCAGGATAAGGTTCGGAGACGGCCTCGGCTACGCCAACAATCGCTTTTTCCTTGCCGGAGTGATAAATCAGAATCAGGTCGCTAGGCTGCATGGCTTTTATATGTTTAGCGGCAGTAAAATTGCGAACACCATCCCACATATCTTTTTTTAGACGTTCAAGGTCGAAATAACTAAAAGTCTCAGGTTCTGTTTTAGCCAGCCAAAAAGACATAGATGTGCACCTCTTTGCTTATTTTAGTCTTATTTTATAATAATTGCCGGTTTATAGCAAAAATAGTAGGGAGGAACAGAGGGGTGGAAATCATAGAGGCTTTTTCCCGTTGACAGAGTTGGTGTGATATGATATTATAATTACCATTACAGATAAGTGATTCATTTGATTTTATTACAATGCTGTGCTGATCAGTCAACAAACTGAAGGCCAAGGTTCATTTTGGTGAACCTTGGCC
>NZ_DATMXX010000148.1:0-7911 GCF_035561255.1 Sporomusa sp.
ATAGATGAATACATTGAGTATTATAATTGTCGTCGTTATCAATGGGGATTAAAAAAGATGACCCCGAATCAATATCGGGATCATCTCATCGCTTCCTAAAACGGATTTCTTCTCACTGTCCTAATTTAGGGTACCAGTTCATGTAGCGAGTTTACGGATTTTAGGAAGACCGTCCGGCTTTTCAGCTTTTGGAGGCTTTGGGCCTAGACTTTTTGTTACTTTTGGGTCAATGCCAAAAGTAAAACCATTTCCTTGTATTCCAGGATTATCTGATATGTGCAAAGCCAAAGGACCGCGCCAGCGGTTTTTCTTACACTATTCCAGTTCTACTACTACCTGGGCATTGGCTGTTAGCATCACCAGGCCGGCTGAAATCGGTGTGGCATCGGCCATCATGCTTTTGCTGTAAAGCCGGCCGGCGATTTCTGGCGACTGAAGATTGATCCCGGTTTCAGACACTCCCTTAACCCTGACCACACGTTTATTTAGCGCAGTGGCAATAGCCTCAGCTTTGCTCATGGCATCGCGGACGGCCTGAGCCAAGGCGGCGTTTTTAAGATCAGATTCATCCTGTTTGCCAAAGCGGATGTTGTTGACTTGATTGGCACCGGCGTTAAGAGCGGTATCGATAATCTCACCTGTTTTTTCGGGTGATGCAGTTACTGTGATGCTGTTGGTAATTTGATAACCAATAATGCTGGGGGTGCGGCGGCCGCCATCATCATTTTTGTAGAGCGGTGTTACCGAATAGTGCGCCGTTTTTATGTATTCAGACTTAATTCCTAAGTCTTCCAACTGGCGGCGCAATTTTGCTGAGATCTCGGCATTTTTCGCCTGGGCAGCGGCAACAGTTTCTGCTTCTGTCAGGGTACCGAGATTGATGTAGGCTATATCCGGGGCGACTTCCTCCTGATAGCTACCGCTTACCTGTACTTCGGTAATATTTGGATTCTTTTCGGCAGCCATGCTGACTGGCAGCGCAGCTGTCATTATCAGCAGCGCTAAGGTTAATATTTTGATTGATTTAAACATCTGATCAACTCCCTTTGTATATATAAACGCAGGCGCTATGAGAAAGTAACGCAGCACAATGAGAAATACTAAATTAATAGTAAAAATATTGGAGATGATTGCTGTGGAACATCTTTTTGCCCGCTGGCAGACCTTTGTTGCACCGTTTGGTTCGGATTCTCAGTCTGCGGAAGCGGTATTTGCAATGTTGGTGGACAGCTATAGACAATACTTCCGTCACTATCATGGCATTGCTCATCTTGTTGATTGTTTTAGGTATCTGGATGAAATTAAGCAGGAGCTGGGGCAGCCTGAACTGGTGGAATATGTATTGTGGTTTCATGATATTGTCTGTGTGCCTGGTGCCCGGAGCAATGAAACATTAAGTGCTGCCGCTGCTGCGTATGCTGCGACTGAGCTTGGGCTGACGGCTGAATTTAGCCGTCAGGCTGTTAGGTTAATCTTATTGACAAATCATAGGGGCGGTAGCAGCAGCCGGGACGGGGCGTATTTGACTGATATTGATTTGGCGGTTCTGGGGCGGGACTGGAATGGATTCCTGGATTATGAGCATCAGATAAGGGCCGAGTACAGACACTTGCCTGACGCAGAATACCGGCAGGGACGGCAGCAGGTTATCGGTCAATTTCTACAACGGCCCTCAATATACCGGACCCTATACTTTCGGGAAAGGTATGAACAGGCTGCTCAATATAACCTGCTGAAGCTCAGCGAGCTGCTTTAAATCAATAGCCGATAGCCGCGCCGTCACCACGGGGATCAGCACCACCATGCTTTATGTTATTGGCGGGATCAATGAGGATAGCCCCGGCGTGCCCCATAATATCAGTAAAATTATCAACTGTCTTAACCGGGTGTCCCAGGTTGGCAAGTTGCTCAACAACTGCTGACGGTACCCGGCCTTCTATTTTAAGATCATTGGAGATTGCACCCCAGCTTCGGCCATATAGCCAGCGCGGCGCATCAATAGCGGCCTGGACATTAAAACCAAAATCTACGATTCTGGTTACCAGTGCTGCCTGTGTTTGCGGTTGGCCTTCTCCACCCATTGTTCCATAGACCAGATAAGGCTTATTATCTTTTAGCAGCATGGCAGGGTTGAGGGTATGAAACGTACGTTTCCGTGGGGCAAGACAATTTATGTGAGTGGGATCAAGGGAGAAGTAACTGCCTCTGTTCTGCAATAATATGCCGGTTTCTCGCGGGATTACCCCTGAGCCGAAATCGTAGTAAATACTTTGAATCAATGAGACGGCATTGCCCTTATTGTCTACAACCCCCAGCCAAACGGTATCACCTTTCGGATCAAGTACTGTGACTTCATTGGCAGCTTTACTCATATTAATGCGGGCAGCTAAATCGCATCCATGCTGTTTGGCTAGCAGATAACTGAGTGGTATATCGGCAAAATCCGGGTCTGTCAGCCACCTATCCCTGTCAGCAAAGGCTTGCTTGGTTGCTTCAATGAGCAAATGATAATAAGCGGCTGTTCCCTCACCGAGTGCAGTGATATCATAATTATTGAGAATGTTAAGTAATGACAGTGAGGCCAGGCCCTGGGTATTGGGCGGCAGGTTATAGGCCTGATAGTTCCGGTAACTTACACAAAGGGGAGGGACCCAGTCGGCGGTATGCTGATTAAAGTCGTCAAGGGTGAGCACTCCCCCGTTGGCTTGTAAATCAGATACCAGTTGTTTGGCTATGGACCCTTGATAAAATTCATTTGCGCCTTTCGTTGCAATTAGATCAAGGGTGGCAGCAAGATCATACTGGGTGAATAATTCCCCGGCTTGGTAGTGGTTGCCATCTTTTTTTAAGAAAGTACGGCGAAACCCCTCGCAATGGTTGAGTGAATGAAACTCCGGATTAGCCGGATCAAGTGCAGTCGATGTCCAATATGCCTGACTTGGGGTAACCGGTAACCCATTTTTGGCATAACCAATTGCCTCTGCAAGTAGATCGCACCATGGAAATAAGCCTGCCAGGTTATGCTGCGAATACTCGTACGCTTTTTGCCACCCGGAGATGACGCCCGGGACAGTATTGGCAGCCAGATAGCCCCGGGTAGGAATAGTCGTATAACCCTGAGTGTTATAATGATGAATTGTGGCACAACTGCCAGCCCGGCCACTGGCGTTTAATGATTTTACCTCACCGGTCCCGGCATTATAAATAAGCCAGAAATTATCGCCACCAATCGAATTCATATGCGGGTATACAACACTAAGGGCAGATGCAGCGGTAATAGCTGCTTCTATCGCGTTTCCTCCCTGTTTCAGGATGTTTAAGGCAGCCTGAGACGCAAGATAGTGGGGCGTGGTTACCATACCATGGGGTGCCATAATAGTAGGCATAGTATAACCTCCTCAAATAGTTCACTAAATTATAGGAGTAGCCGCCGGCCGCACATGACTGCCGGTATTGCTATTTACAAGGACCTGCAGCGCTGTACTTAAGCGTTTAATGCCTTCCAGCAGGCGTTCCTCCGAATGGGTGGTAAAGCACAACCGGAGCTCGCGGGAACCAGAGGCATCAGCATAGAAGGCTTCACCAGGCACGAAAGATACCCCGGTTTTACCTGCCTCATGCAATAACTGCCGGGTCAGGATACCCTGGTTAAGTGTGCACCAAAAATAAAATCCGCCTGTTGGCAAGGTAAAAGTCAGATGCGGGCCGCAGTAGCGGTGGAGGGCGCCGGCCACAGAGTCACGGCGCTTTTTGTATTCGGCGCGGACCGTGTCCAGGTGATCTTCAAGCAACCCTTCTGTAAGATAATCAAAAAGTAGTTTTTGGGAGATATTGCTGCTGTGAAGATCTATGTATTGTTTTTCCAGTGCAAACCGGTTAATTACAGTTTCCGGGGCAACAACCCAGCCTGTGCGCAGTCCGGGAAAAAGGATTTTGGAGAACGTACCAAGGGCAATGACACCGCCGAAGGGGTCAAGTGCTTTAAGCGAGGGGGGCGGCTGTTTATCATAATACAATTCACCGTAGGGGTCATCCTCCACAATTACCAGGCGGTGTTTGGCAGCCAGTTTTAAAAGCTCACGCCGTTCTTCGAGCGGCATAACCCGGCCATTAGGATTCTGAAATGTTGGCATAATATAGAGCAATTTTGGGCGATAGCGGACAAGGTAATCTTCTAACAGATCAAGTGGCATAGTACTTAGTGTTGGCAGACTGAGCAGGCGGGCATTGGCTGCGCTGAATACCTGGATGGCACCAAGATAGGTAGGGGACTCAACAATAACATAGTCACCAGGTTCCAAAAACACCTTTGCGATTAAATACAGCCCTTGTTGTGAGCCACTAACGATCATCGTATTCTCCGGTGTAATAGCATAGCCTTTGTTTATCAGCCTGGCAGCCAAAGCCTGGCGCAGCGGCATGTAGCCTTCTGTTGGGATATGGCCCAGGTCAGAACCGCTGAGCTGGGAGGACTGTTGGCTGAACAGCCTGTGAAAGTGCTTAAGCGGATAGAGGGTGGGGTCAGGCATACCTGCAGCCAACGAGATAATATCCTCAGTGGTGGCAGATGCGATCAGTTCACGTAGAATTGATGCCAGATGGGTATTAGGACTTGGGGTAAATAACTGGGACCAGGGCACGGCGGGGTTTGGTTGCAGGGGTGGTGTCAAATCAGCCACATAGGTGCCACTGCCGATTTTGGTAATGATGAGTCCTTGCTCCTCTAAACGCCGGTAAGCATTTATTGCTGTTGTGCGGCTTACCCCTAACAGGACAGCCAGTTCACGTTCGGGTGGTAGTTTACTCCCGGCAGGCAAAATCCGGTTTTGAATTTTTTCAGCAAATAAATTTGCTATCTGGCTGTAGAGCGACAGTGTTGAACGCGGTGTAAGCAAACCCTTATTAATTATTTTGGATATATCCATTTCAAATAAAACTCCCTAAATATCCAATTATCTTCTTTGATTTAGTAATTGGATATTTACAATGTTTTTCCTGCCAAGTAATATAAAATAAATACAAAAAAGGTGGGGGAGTTATGAAAGATTATATGCAAGGGGTGCAGGATAGCCTGCCTGTCATGCTGGGGGTTGTACCCTTTGGTATTACCTGCGGGGTGATGGGGCTGGCGGCAGGTCTGACGCCTGTAGAAACAGTACTTATGTCATTACTGGTCTTTGCCGGAGCGGCACAATTTATCGGTATCACAATGTTAGGGGCTGGGATTACTGGTTGGGGTCTTATTGTATTTACTACACTATTAATCAATCTAAGACATTTATTGATGGGTGTGTCCCTGGCGCCACATTTGCTAAAGTTACCGCTTGCCCGGCAACTGCTGTTAACATTTTCTCTGACTGACGAGTCTTATAGCGTTACAATGAACCGGACGGATAAAGAAGGGTATAGTGCCGATTATCAGATGGGGAGCAGCTGGGCCTTTTATTTTATCTGGGCCGCCTCTACGACCATTGGTGTATTAGTGGGCAGCTATATACCTGACCCACTGGCCTGGGGTCTTGATTTTGCAATGCCGGCTACTTTTCTGGCAATGCTGATGCCGCGGCTGACAAATCATGTCAGTGTTGCAGTCTGCCTTGTTGCTGCTATAGTAGCCGTAGTGGGAGCAGCCTATTTTCCGGGGAAATGGTATATAATAGCCGCCTGTTTGGCTGCAAGCATTACAGGCGGCATATTAGAAAAGGAGGATAAACATGCGGTATGAAATTATGCTGATTATTTTGGGGATGGCAGCAGTAACCTTTTTTACCAGATTTGGGGCGGTTGCATTATTGAAGAAAACTGGCTTGCCAACCTGGTTTGAACGCTGGTTTAAACATCTTCCGACTGCTGTTTTAACAGCGTTGATCGTGCCGGGGGTGATTTTGCCACAAGGCTGGATTGATTTGTCGCTGAACAATCATTATCTCCTGGCTGGAATTCTGACTGCTGTTGTGGCTTATCTGTGCCGGAATGCTATCCTTACTATGGGAATGGGTCTAATCGCAATTTTGTCTTTTAGGTGGTTTGGTATATAGAAACTGTATTGCGTCCGTCATTTTTGGCTTGCTGCAGGGCTTGCTCAACCTGGGCGATAAGCTGCTGAACCGACAAGGGACCGCCGGTATAGGTGCAGATACCAATACTGACAGTAATTCTATTGGCAGGTTGATGTTCTTCGTTAGGAAAAGGATATCTCTCGATGCTGACGCGCAGCCTGTCAGCAGTGGCTATTGCCTGGAATTTATCAACATCAGGCAGGATGATGATAAATTCTTCGCCGCCAAACCGCCCGGCTAAATCATTGTTGCGAATGTAGGTTTTTAACAATGTGGATATTGTGACAAGCACTTCATCACCCTGAGTGTAACCGGAATGGTCATTATATTGCTTAAAATGGTCAATGTCCATCATAAGGACACTCAGTGAACCGCCATATGAGGATATCTTTGCCATTTCCTCATCCAGGAATTTTATCGATTGGCTGGTATTACACAGACCGGTTTTGCAGTCAATGAATGATGCTTGCTCAAGAATGTTTTGAACATGCGCAAGTTCGGCAGCCTTATTTTTCAGCTTGGCAGTCATAATATCCAAATCCTTTTCATTTTCACTAATTATACCGACCGGCAGACGGTATAGCAGGGTATTTGTCAATAGTCCCAGCCCGAAGAAGATACCAACTAAGAGCATTGTAGACATAATTACACTAGTAGCTGTGGCTGTTAGCTCAATGTAACCATAGGGTGTGCCATGAAAAGTGAGATCTACACGCCGGGTAACATCAAATATTGATGGTGAAGGTGTTGTGGCTGAGCTTTCACTGTTTAACCAGTTGGTGGTTATTTTGAGATGCTTTATATCAGGTTTTTGCTGATAGTGCGAAACCAACCTGTTAAGCAGCTGTAAGTTGTGTTGATGCGCATCTGGGCTGCTGATAATGATTTCCTGTGCCTCCCGGGCAATTTGTTGAGCGAGGGCTGCTGTGTCGGCTTGTTTAGCTCTCCAGGCCCAACCGAGATATGTTAGTGGTGTGCATAAAGAGATTAAAAGACCGGTTATTATGGCCAAGACAAACATACGGGTTGCAAGTAGTTTACCGAATTTTTTATCTTTGGGCATTACGTCCCTCCATACAAGAACTTGATTGCTTGTTACTATACTATATGCTTAGTAAAAGTAAGTTGACACATTTAAATAATATGTAAACTTAATTACTAGTAGCCAATGCTCAGTTTAAAGCATAGGATATGGTATACGAAATCTTTTGGAGGTGCGACAGGCTATGCCTATCAATGGAGAAGATCGTAAACCTAAACATCACCACAATAAACCCCGGCCCAATATGTTACATGTTCATACTTATCTTACTGAGGTCGATGTGGCTGATGACCATCAGCATATTATTTTGGGTGTTAGTGGCCCGGCGCGGGAAAGGGGTAGATCCCATGTTCACAGAATCCATGGCCGAACTTCCTTTATTGTTGAAGAAGGGGAATGTGGCCACTGGCATACCGAAGATGTTATGACCGGCCCGGCCATTGAGATGCCGGACTGTAACCATGTCCATTATTTCGAAGGTACAACAAGTGAAGATGATGATCATTGCCACACTTTTGCCGGTGCTACCGGTCTTGGACCATCTGACCGCGATTCCGACGACGATGACTGCTGCGAAGAAGAAGAAGATGATGATTTCTGTGAAGAAGATGATGATGACCACAATTGCTGTGAAGAAGAAGATGATGACTGTTGTGACATGCCGAAAGCTATGCCTAAGTATAAATATAAATTTGGTAAGCGGCCGGAAGAAGAAAAATAACCTGAACAACAAAAAGCAACCGTCAGCAATTATGCTGGCGGCTGCTTTTTGTTGTTGGAATAAACGCAGAACGTTTTTCGATATAAATC